>CAYUAP010000156.1:0-10972 GCA_964442735.1 uncultured Planctomycetaceae bacterium
TCCAGTCAACTCCTTTTTTCAGGGGGAATAACACAGGCGAGACGCCTGTGTTCCCGGCTGTGCGGACGAGACGTCCGCGTTCCAGTCAACTCCTTTTTTCAGGGGGAATAACACAGGCGAGACGCCTGTGTTCCCTGCATGCGGACGAGACGTCCGCGTTCCAGTCAACTCCGTTTTCAGGGGAGGTGACGAAACGTCTCATCCAGGAAGAATATAATTTCATGTAATACTCTTTTTTCTACACCTTGAAATTACCATTATATCCGAAGGGAAATCAAATTCCAATAGAGTAAAATATTTTTTTCAAGATATTATTTCGAAAAGCATATTCGTTATCTTAACAGATAAAATATAGGGACTATTGAAAACATACAACGATTTATATTTCCTGTTTCTCTTCCTATTCCTTGTAGAAATGAAATTTTTGTGATATAATGTTGATAGATTGGGTATTGTAAATATCGGGGAGTAGTTAAGCTACATTAATAAATAGGAGAGTGAAACTAGATGCCGTCACGAACAGTTGATTTAAAACAAACTGAACTAACAGAAGCGGTGGGTATAATACTGGATTCACTTCATCGAGGTGAAGTCATTGTATTTCCAACAGAAACAGTCTATGGATTGGGCGTTCTTGCTTCGAATGAAAAAGCGGTTACCCGTTTAATAAATGCCAAAGAGCGTAAAGTCGGACATGCGTTGCCATTGGCTGTTGCCGGAATGGATGTCGTTCGAAAATTTATACCAAAAGTAGATCCTATCAGTGAACGTCTTGCCCGACGGTGCTGGCCCGGTCCTTTAACCCTTATTTTTGACGGAACAGATCAAAGAAATCTTCTTTATTCCTATCCCGAGTCGATACAACATGTATTAATGCCCAATAAAACCCTTGGATTTCGAGTTCCGAATAATCCTGTTTTCATAGAGGTTTTAAAGGCTTTAAATGAACCAGTCGTCCTGACAAGTGCGAATATGACCGGTAAACCCCCTGCAACTTCCGTGGAAATGGCCCGGGAATCATTGGGGGATCGAGTCGATTTTTATCTGGATTATGGTCCGGTTCAATATGGTAATCCCTCAACAGTCCTTGAAGTTAAAGGAAAGAAATTAAGTATCCATCGGGAAGGAGCAATCTCTAAAGAAAATATCAAACGATTAACGGCCAAAATTGTATTGTTCGTCTGTACAGGTAATACATGCCGTAGTCCCATGGCAGAAGCACTCTGCTCCAAAATTCTTGCGGAAGCCTTGAACTGCGATGTTTCCGAATTGGAAGATAATGGCTATGTCGTTATGTCGGCCGGTTTAATGCCCACCTCGAATACCGGAGCCACCAAAGAGGCCCGGGATGTGATGAAAATGTACCACCTCTCCCTCGATCGCCATGAATCACAACCGTTAAGTTACGCACTTCTCCAGTTTGCAGATTTAATCCTCGTTATGGGAAAATCACATCGAAACGCCATTCTTCAAGAATGTCCCGAAGCTAAAAATCGTGTCTTCCTGCTCAGTGAAGACGGCGATGATATTGCAGACCCCCTAGGAGGCGATTATGACGTCTATCGTTCCTGTGCGTCTCAAATTGAAATTGAAATCCGAAAACGTATTGAAATGATTCAATAGTTTTTTCATACTGTAATTAGTTTATTTATACTGTAATTAGTTTATTTATACTGTAAAAGGAATAATAATGAAACCGCTTGTAGATTACATTCGTTCGATTCCCGACTATCCCAAGCAAGGTATTATTTTTAGAGATATAACGCCACTGATTCAAAATCCTGAAGGCTTCGCACAAACAATAGATCAACTTGCAAATAAAATACAGAAATATGGCAAAATCGATAAAATAGCCGTTCCGGAAGCACGTGGTTTTATCTTCGGAGCCCCTCTGGCTAAACAATTGGGAGCCGGCCTAATTCTGCTCCGCAAGCCGGGAAAACTCCCCTGTAAAACCTATTCCATTACCTACCAGTTGGAATACGGAACCGATGAACTTCACATGCATCAAGACGCCATTACTCCGGGGGATCGTATTCTTCTCCTGGACGATCTTCTAGCAACAGGAGGAACAACCAAGGCCTGCCGACAACTCCTCGAAGATCATGGAGGCAAGGTCGTTGGCTGCGCGTTTGTTATTGAACTGGTGGATCTCAAGGGACGCTCTCAACTGAATAATATGGATGTCGTCTCCTTAATTACATTCGAAGGCGAATAATCACAAACAGAAGGCAGGAACATGAATAACGGCTGCCCCGGTTATCCTGCCCTCTGATCGGTTAAAAGTGTGTCGAACGTTATTTTCGACAAAAAAATTTCCATTGGAAATACTCCCCGAAATGCCCATAACATGTATAAAAAAGTAAAGTCTGCATCCTTCTATTGAGGATGCTTGTCAATCTTTATTTTATAAAGAATCATTTTATTATAGAGCGTTTTTTCACATATTCCCAGTATTTTTGCCGTCATTGCCAGATCACACTGATAATAGATCAATGTTGTAATAATCATCCTTTTTTCTATTTCCGAATAGGTCATTCCAACATGCGCTTCAATTAATGGATTTTTGTCTCCTTTTTTCTCTACATTTTCTCCTTTCTCAATAGGTAACTCTTCTTTTACTAAAATTACCTCCTTTTCAAATTGGAAATCCGGCAGATGAATTTTTGGTTCACCATCAAGATAGATATCCGTATTGATTGTGATATTCAAATTCTTTTTCATAAAACAACCCTGTTAATTAACATATTAACATATAGAAAGATAGAACGAAATTCAAAATATTATTTCCTATCTAAAATGGACTTTACCTGATAAAGTAAATCGGAAACGGTTATGACATGAAATGTTGTTTTGTATAGAATAAATACAGTATTTATAAAAAGTAAAAATATAACATTCATTTAAGACAGTTATGAGACTTTTTTTGGACGTTTCCCCCCCAATGTACGTCCAAAAATGTATAAATTACGACCCTAATATTTATCTGGAATACCAGGGATTATCCGTCCATTTTTATAAAAATTCGTAACGTTGGTAAACATATATTCAGCAGATTTAGCCGGATCGACCGTTTTCAGAACAATATTCTCCATTGTTAATTCATTGACATTTTTAATAATCCATTGAGCCTTTGGAAAAACATTAAGATTGATATCGGTAAACCGAATATTTTGAAAAGGACAGTCGGGCCGGGCTTCAATGGCAACCATCCACGGCGTATAAGCGTTCAACCAAATACAACTTTCATCACGTCGTGCCTTCGAAACTTCAGTAACCTGACGTAACGTACCGGTGACTCCCGTGATGGAAACGTTTCTTAATTCCGTTTTTTCGGCAAATTTATGATACATATTAACCAGAATTTCACAATCAACACAAATATTATTGATTCGAATATCGCTCATATCGACTCCACGACTTGTTTTACTCCAACTGGAAACGAAATTAAATGCGGTTCGTGCATTTTCAACAACAATATTACTAATTGTTATATTACGGACCTCCCCATCTCCGACACCAAATCGGAAACAATTACAGGGAGTCGAGAGAATACAGTTGGTTATCGTTACATAACGACAGGGGCGTTTGGTCTTTAACGGCGAGACATGACCACGTAGCGTAATACAGTCGTCGGCAGAATCAATCTGGCAATCGCTTATTGTAACATATTCACAACAATCGATATCAATACCGTCACCATTATGGGTATGGGGATTCCGTGAATTCTGAATCTTAATACCACGAATAAAAAGATGGGTACAACCGTGATAAAACGAGGTCCAATAGGTTGAATTCGTTAATTCAATATCCTGAACACGAATATTATCAGATTCCACAAAATAGAGCATTTGCGAAGGACGCCAAGGAATCTTGTCTTGGCCAGGATAGGGTTTTCCCTTCGGATCGATTAAAAATTTACTGCTGTTGCCGTCGATTCTCCCTGGTCCGCGAAGTGTAACGTTCTTCTGCTCAATACAGAGAATTAAATGGGCCCCTGAAGATGATTCGGCTATACTTCCTCTGTTTTGAGAACATATCTCCAGTTTATTGTAGTCCTCTTTATCGGGACTTCCCTGAAGTAACGCTCCACTCATGATGTAGAAATCGACATTATTTTTGAGAAAAATCGATCCGATAATATATGTACCGGGAGGAACAATAACCGTTCCCCCTCCATGACTGGTACAGGCGTCAACAGCCTTCTGAATCGCTTGTGTGTCCTTGGTCTTGCCATCGCCTCTGGCCCCGAAATCTCGAACGTCGAAACTCGACTGTTGCGCTGTTACAGGCAGAATTACGGCAAAACATAAAATTAAAAAAAAGATCCACTGTATTTTTTTCATTCTTTTCATTTTTTCCTCTCGTTATGTTAAATTAATCCGTTTTCCCGACGCCAATAGCTTCCTGTAAAATCTCGTTAATATCCACCAATTCCAATAAATGCTTTGCCAGGGACGGCGTTGCAAAAAGACGAACTCTTTTGACATAATCGTCAAATTGTTCCCGTGCCAAAGCCCGAATTACTGGAGATGCCTCTGATAAAGATCGATATCGATTCTCGCGAGGATAATAGATATCGATCTGAAATTCAACTTCCCGATCCACTGGAGGCGCGTCTAACAGTAACTCGTACTCCTTCGCCTGATAGGCTCTTTTCCCTGTCACTTCCGCCTTGGCCTTAAAAGCCTTGTTGACAAGTACAATAAATTGACGCGATATGTTCCATAAATCCTGAAATGGACGTCCAGCCAGAATACGATAGAGATCCGGCTCTTCAATAATACTGAATTGACGCACTCTCTTGTATAATAAACGCTCTCCACCAAAAATTCCCTCCAGAAGATGAAGTGCTCCCATATATTGTATGCGAACTTGCTTGTCTTCCGTCTTCTCCAAGGCTATTAACAAACGTTGACGTAAAAATTCGAACATCTCTTTATCAGAAAAATGCAATGCCTCTTCAAAAACAATCGTATCCTTCGGCAGAACAACCATATTAAACGCACGTTGAAACATAACCGTAGCGGCACGAACTGTATGATGCCAATAGACTTCACTAAACATGACATAACGGGCAAATACCATTAGTTCAGCCGCCGTTTTCCCCTTGTCGGAGATTGCGAGACCGTCCCCTTCCCGATTCAGACAAAGACTACCAATTAAACGCTCCATATCGAAATTTTTGCCATAGGGGACGCCTGCCCCTAAACTGTCCCGATAAAGATAATCCATCTTGTCAATATCGACAGGCCCTGATAAAATCGACGCAAAAAGACGAAATACCTTTTTTCTTCGATTATATTCCATTTCGTCGTCGTTCCCTCGTTCCGGATCCCTTTTGGCCAGGAGTGCCAGAACATCCAGAGGCTCCACCTTCCATTGACTTCGAAGAATATCGCCAATAGCCCCATCCTGAATAAAAGTTTTGGCCAAAACTTCATGGGGGACAAGTCCGGGCAGTTTCAAATCTTCCAACAGATGACAATAGGGATAATGCCCGATATCATGAAGAAGCGCGGCGGCAATAAAAGTTAAAGCGTCCAGATCCGTTACCAACAATGCGAAACGTGAATCATGGACCAAACGTTTGAGAACGAGAAGAGATAAACGATAAACCCCTAAAGAATGTTCGAATCGGGTATGTCTGGCGCCCGGATAGACCAAGGCGACCAGTCCCAATTGAGAAATTCCGGCCAGACGCCGAAATTCCCAAGTGTCGATAATGGCACGAACTCTTGACGTTAATGGTACATCCAGTTCCGGAGGAATACGGACAAGAGAACGTTTGGCATCCAAACCTATAATTTCAGGTAATGTCAGAATACCATTATTGGAAACAGATGGAAAATTCTCCATATATTAGAACATCCCACCCATAGGCCCACCAGGTCCCAAGCCGCCACTCATTCCGCTCATTCCTCCCATACCACCGGTAGACGATGACTTGTTTTCAAACCGATTCACTTCGCGAATATCATCACTTAAGTTGTGTAGTTGAATCAGTCCACTCGGCTCCAAAATGAGAGCCTTGGCCGGAGAACGTAGTTCCGTATTAGGAATTTTATATCCGCCAACAACATCTAAAACACAAATATTCGAAATGTGATCGACCGATTTACCAACGTCTTTACTCTTCTTTTTAGTTTGAGTCATTCCCATCATCATCGGATCCATTCCGGAACTCATTCCCCCCATCATATCCATAGTCGTCTGTCGCGTAGAATCTATCGGTTTATGTGTCTGCCCCGTAAAATTGGCAACCTGACCACGTACTACTCGAAGTGATTTACTGATCGATTCGGATGCGGAATCTTTATCAAAATGAATAGAAGATATTTCCAACGTTGGACTACGCCCCGCACGTTCACTGTCCTGGATCGACTGGAAATAGATTCGTGAATCTGTTCCCAAGGAGACCGGATTGGATTCTTTACTATAATCGGAAGTAATAAAGGTCTTCGTTATCGTTTTGGGATCCTCTACAAAATTATCTTCCAAACCATAATTCGGATTGGCTAATTTCAATTTAACACGATAAAAATAGGTTTTTCCCTGAACAACATCAAAATCAAAAAACCGAAACAGATAAAAATCGACAGGGGCGACATTGGAATCCAATTCAACCGTTGTTTTAAACGCATCTTTATTAATCATCCAGGAAGAAGTACCTTGAGACTGACGCCCCCCTGCCATCATGGTATCCATTCCTCCACTCATTCCGCCAGGAGCCGCCGCCCCAGGACCAAGGCCTCCACTCATATCGGATGACATTCCTGGCATTCCCCCTCCCATTCCTGGCATACCGCTCATTCCGGCATCACTCGCTGCAAATGGTGACTGATTTAAAATGGCTTCGTCAGAAATATTTTCCATTTTGGCACGGAGCTGATTCTGTCTCTCAACCTCAACAGATGCCTCTTTCATCATTTCATCGGATTGAACAGGAATATTTGGTAAATTAGCTGCCTCTTCACTAAATGTTCTATTAGTCATTGGTGGACATGACATGGCCATCGGTGGATAATTAGGATCAACCGGCACAAAATAACTCGTATCCACAGGCTCCATTCCAATACCAGCCCACTGATTCATTTCCTTGCGCATGGTTTTGATTAAATCAATCTTCGTCCATTTTATATCCCCGGAAGTGTCTCTAACACCCCGTTCAATTTCGTAATAAATATATTTCGGCTGGTCACGAAAAGAATCGGTGTACTGGGCGGAACCAAATTTATTCATATAGTCATCCAGTTGTTTTCGTACAGGAATAGAACCGGTAACAACAATCCATTGTTTTCCTTCCGTCTTGGTACCAGAAGCCATTCCGCCACTCATTCCCCCTCCCATACCACCGGCTGCCATGGCTGGATCCATTCCACCGGCCATTCCACCTGCCATTCCACCGGCCGTTGCAGAAGTCGATTTATCCCGATATTGAATACTTCCAATACAGGCAACCGCTTTAAGATTCTCCACGGGAAAAGGCATAATATTCGGTCTCTTTATTTTATCTGGGAATAACGACTGATCCCAACGAATCGGCGTCTCATACGCATTAACTTTTACCGCCGTCTTAATTAGATTGGAAAAAGCACTGTAATCATAGACAACAATGCCTGGATCGATTTCAACCGGCGTTACTTTACTATTGCGAATATTTTCAGATGCACGTTTCGATGCATCCTCAATTTGTTCCGGCGTTAAAGTAAACTTGTCCAAACCACTCCCTTTGGTTACCATCCATCCCACTAAAAGGATAACCAAGATAAAAATGACTTTTTCGCCATGCTTGAACATAATATTATCGCTAATATGAGACGATGTTCTTTTTTTGATCTTCGATTTAGCTTTCGCACACATGAAGTCCTCGATATATGATTATATATAATTGTTGGTTGTTAAATGCTGTTTTAAAGAAGGTTCTAAAACCTCCCAAGTCCAATATCAATGGAAGAGCCTATCAGGTTCCTGCCGCAGGTTTGGCTGCCGGTGTCCCTGTTGCAGGTGTTGCTGCCGGTGTCCCTGTTGCAGGTGTTGCTGCCGGTGTTCCTGTTGCAGGTGTTGCCGCAGGTGTCCCCGTTGCAGGTTTGGCCGCAGGTGTCCCCGTTGCAGGTGTTGCTGCCGGTGTCCCCGTTGCAGGTTTGGCCGCAGGTGTCCCCGTTGCAGGTGTTGCTGCCGGTGTCCCCGTTGCAGGTTTGGCCGCAGGTGTCCCCGTTGCAGGTTTGGCCGCAGGTGTCCCCGTTGCAGGTTTGGCCGCAGGTGTCTCCGCTACAGGTGTTGCTGTTGCAGATGTTGCCCCAGGTGTCCCTGTTGCAGGTGTTACCACTGAATCAGCATTCGCTTCTTTAGCTTGTTGTGCTTCACCGACCGTTGGAGCGTTTAAAGTCTCTTCTGTCATTCCGGTATCTTTCTCGGAAGTCTTGGAACCAGTTCCAAATTCTGAAAGGTTCGGTTCATTAAAGATATTAATGATACCATAGACTTCAACACGAATTGCATCGACACCATAACCGGCAATCTGACTAATTTCTGAACGACCGACATCGATATTGCCGACACCGCTCATACCCCCTCCACCCATTTCATCCATACCACCACGAGGACCAGAAGCACTAGCAGCACTGGGACCACCACTCATACCAGCTCCACCCGACATGGCAGGACCAGCCGCACCAGGCCCCATACCGCTACTCATACCGGGCATACCTGCGCTCATTCCACCTTCCATACCGGCCCCCATTCCACCAGCCCCGGCAGGAGAAAATGGAATAGCATTATCCGGACATATTCGGATGTGTTTAATATCAATTGGCATAGAACAGTTCGCACAATTAACCAAGAGGTCTGGAATTCTTCTCTGATCGATAATTAATTTCATGCAGACAGGCATTTTATTAAATTCGGCAAATGGAGGAACTTCGTCAGCAGGAAGAGGCTCGTTTTCGGCATTAAGATAACGACCGAACAGGATTCTTTTCAAGATATCCTCTTCCGTCAATTCAGTAGCCCCCATCGAGCCTTCCATATCTGCCGATCCGGAAATTCCAGCGCCACCGGCACTGCTATCAGATCCGGCTCCCGCTTCCATTCCCATGCCACTCATCCCCATACTACTGCTCATCATACTAGCTCCCGTTAAATCACCAACGGCAAAATCAAGTACTTGCCAAGCAGTAGCAGCCTGTTGACCTATCAAAATGGCTTCAATCGATTTAACTGGAGCATTCGCTATATTATCAGGAGAAGTCTTGTTGGTCTCGGTAATAATACGCAAAAGTGCTTCATAAACCCATAATGATTCCTGTGCATACCAAATTTCAATGGATTTGGGATATCCACCTTGACTCCAAGTTGGAAGGCTGTAGATTTCTGGATTAGTCCAATCGACATTACCAACAATTCTTTTACGTTCAATATAGGGAGGTAGACCTGGATAGGAGACATCACTTCCAGTACTGCGTCCGACACCAGCCATTCCTCCACCAGCCCTCGCAGGCCCCATCGCGGGAGCGGCTGCCATTCCCCCACCTAAAGCGTCACCTCCAACATTTGCATTAGAGGAACCTGGCAACTGCTCCAAAGCCGGATCAATTCCTTCACCAGGAATAGCCACTCCACTAGTCATGCCCCCCATGCCGCCCATACCATCCATACTTCCACGAGCCCCATCACCACTCATCCCGGGCGCACCAGGACCTGCCATAGCGCCAGCGGCACCACCGGCAGGACCCATTCCACCACTCATACCAGGGCCAGGACCCATTCCACCACTCATACCAGGACCCATTCCAGGACCAAGTCCCCCGGACATATCACCGGACATTCCACCCATCATCCCCATTGAAGCCAGAGAACCAAATGTCATATAATCCTTGGGCGTCACTATCCATGGGTCCATTTCACGATAATAGGGGACCCGTTCCTGACTGGTTAAACGCGCTCTTTCACTACTGTCCGTAACCTTCGTCAGAAGATCGCGCTTAACATCATAAACCTGAACTTCCTTTACCTTTTCCGCAGGAGCTTCCCCTTCTGTTATCAATATATAATAGGTTCCTTTTTCCTTGTCTTCATATACAGGGAAAAACTTTTTTTCACGTTCGACGTATTTATAATCGTGAACTTGACAGCGCCGACGTCCCAATTGTTTTAACAGTTCCGGCAGATGATTCCCAATAAAAAAGGAATAGTCTTCACGAAGGTGGGGCTTCGTTGGGTCAATTGGTGAACGAAACTTTAAACTCTCCACTAACGTTAAAAATTCACGGGATAATTTTCGAGGCCAACGATTACGCATCTTCTGATCCGTATACATGAGAGTCCATGCCTCAAACACACTTTTCTTTAAAATATCCGTCTCTTTTTTAATGGCTTCGATTGTTTCATCATTAGGATGTTTGCTATCCGACGCAACGGAATCAATCCCCGTTTTTTCCGTCTCTACCGCAGTCTTCTTTTCGTCGAACTTTTTTTTGATCGCACTATGGGCTATACTCGATATTACAAAAGCCGCTATTAATAATGTCGGTAATACAGCCCAGAAATAATGCTTCTTAAATCCAGCCACTGAAAAACCGGACGATTTACTTTTTGCCATAATTTTTCGCCTTCACAAAGTTCGGTAAAAAATGATTCTTAATATATTTTGTTTTTATAAATTATTTTTCCACTAACTAAAAACAGATGTAACATTTAAATTTCCGGATACGTATATTTCGCCTGTATCCGATAATCTTCGGAAACATCCATCTCTATAAATCACGGAGCAGCTGGGGTTCCTGATACAGGTACAGCAGGTGTCCCTGTTGCAGGCGCCGGGGTTGCTGAATTAGCAGGTGCCCCTGTTGCAGGCGCCGGGGTTGCTGAATTAGCAGTTGCCCCTGTTGCAGGCGCCGGGGTTGCCGCATTCGCAGGTGCCCCTGTTGCAGGCGCCGGGGTTGCCGCATTCGCAGGTGCCCCTGTTGCAGGC
>CAYUAP010000157.1:0-10965 GCA_964442735.1 uncultured Planctomycetaceae bacterium
AATGCGTATGGACGTCTCGTCCGCACGCCGGGAAAACAGGCGTCTCGCCTGTTTTATTCCCCAAAAAACGGAGTTGACAGGAACGCGGACGTCTCGTCCGCACGCCGGGAAAACAGGCGTCTCGCCTGTTTTATTCCCCTGAATGAACTCCTAAATGAAAGTGTTGTCCACCACTAGAGATACAATTAAGATAAATAGAATCGGGGCGGAATTTATGAAGAGATATTTTTATTTACTAATCTGTATGGTTTTATTTACAGGATGTGCCAATGAAATACTAAAGGGGGAGATAGACACTGCTCGTGAAAAGGAGCAGACCCTGACGAATGAATTGGAAGTTGCGCGCAAATACATTGAGAATCAGGATTATCAAAATGCGGATCTTCTTAAGCAGCAGGCGCAGATTCGGCGTGATTCCGATACTCTTCTTCAGGAGCTCAATCAAAAGAATACCGAGTTACTTGCTGCTAACACAACTCTTTTAACACAAAACGAAGAACTTCAAAATCAGCTCAAGATCAACGAAGAAAAATCGGAAATGCAAAATACATCCTGGCAAAAAACTCCTTCTGTAACGATTATTCCCAATAACAGTTTTTCCAGAACGGAAATATCTCTATCGGATACACGTCTTCTTCCTCCACATCGTCAAGGGGAAAATCTGGTTCTGGAACTTCAGGATGAATTTCTCTTTATTTACGATACAAAAAACAACATTTTAACTCTAACCGCCGAGGGAGAAAAATTATTATTCGATATCAGTCAGGAAATTCTTCGTTGTTATCCCAATAATATCTATCGAATCGAAGGCCATACCTGTTATCAAAATAACATACCCTCAAAAAATAATCATTTGGATACAACGTGTCAAAAGGCACAACTTGTTGCGCAGTATCTTCTTTCCCATACAACAATTACTCCCAATCAATTAGAAATTTGCGGATGTGGAACCAGTCGTCCCCTTGTTGCAGAAACAAATGATGATAATCGCAGGCGTAATCAACGTGTCGAATGGATTATTCGACCGGAACGGCGTATTAAAATAAAATAGAATGATATAATATATAAAATAGGTAATTTGGAAGCTGTGTATTTATAGGGCAAGTGATAATTGCCAACAAATTTTTTAAATATTTTTTATTTATAGAAAAAGCTATTGTCTTTTATGTTGGATTCAATTAGAATATTGGAAACGGATTTTTATTTCATTAAATAGAGACCTGGAGTAATTTATTTATTCCAATTTTAATAATGGACCGAACAGGTTCTTTATAATTGATATGTTTGACCAATCCCCCCAATACCCTGTATCTTTATACCCACCCCGTTCAGGGAAAGCTGTTTTTCGAATAGTTTTATCCCTGTGCCTGTTGTTTTTATTATTTCTTGGTGTCTTCTTGTTAGGACGGTCTTTTTTCGCTCCTAAAAAGAGGGTGTTTAATGTCATTCCGCTCGTCGTCAAAAAAGGCGATTTTATTCAGGATATTATCGGGCGTGGTAATGCGGAGAGTTCCGATAATGTCGATATTAAAAGCCCTGCCGAAGGTTCAACGACGATTGTTACTCTCTTGCCGGAAGGTTCGTTGGTCAAAAAAGGAGAGGTTCTTGCCCAACTCGATACACAGCGTCTGGACAATCGAATTCTGATACATCAAAATTTTATGGATAATTCGCCTGGAGAGGTCGATAATTTACGCCTGTCCATTCTTCGGTCGGAGTATTCCCTGGAGGAATATTTGTCTGGAACTTTAAAAAAAGAGTGGATGGGAATTGAAAATACATTACTGAAAAAGCAGGAGGATCTCCGGCAGAGCATCGAGCAGATCGATTATACAAAAAATCTGGTTCAGGCGGGATATACGGCACAGGCTCAATTGGACGTCGATGAAGTCGATATTCAAAAAAATAAAAATTCCGTTAAAAAATCGTTTTTAGACCAACGTGTTTTACTGAAATACTCCAGTGAAAAAAAGATTACTTCGATCATTATGGATATTGAAGTTGCTCGTGTCAATATGGAGGAAACGATGAAATGGATCAGTGAAAATGAAAAAGTACTGAAGAAACTGAACGAGCAATTAGAGGCCTGTTCTATTAAAGCTCCGAACGATGGACGACTGGTCTATGCCAATCAGGTTCTTCGGCCCGGTCGAAACGAATCGGAGATTATTAAAGAGGGAGCCAAGGTTAATAATGGGCAGTTACTGTTTCGTCTTCCAAATCCGGACCAAATGCAGATTCGGGCTCTTGTTCCTGAAGCTAATATGTTCTTAATCAAACAGGGAATGAAAGTTCTGATTACTTTTGATCTCCTTCGATTTCGCCAGTTTGAAGGCGAAGTAATAAAAGTCAATACTTTTCCGGAACTTGACCGTCATTCGCCCGTAAAAAAATACGTGGTTCAGATTAAAATTAACAGTCCGGAACAGATTCGCAACGCCGGAATTGATCTGCGAACCGGTATTTCCGCCGACATTAGAATTATCGTTAAAGAAGTTCCCGAAGTACTGATTGTTCCGGTCAATGCTATAGTCAAGTTTGCCGGCAAAGATTTTTGTTTGATGTTCAATAACAACAAGTGGGATTATCGGGAAGTTCTGTTGGGACCGACGAACGATAGTGATGTCGTTATCCGTAAAGGTCTTGTCGAAGGCGATATTATTGTAGCGGGAGCTAAACGTTATCTGTCAGAAGTACTCCTTCCTGACTCAAGTAAACCTTCGCTTTTTGAGGATCTGAAAAAATTGGAAGAAGAACAGAAAAAGGAGGAGGAAGAACGATTAAAGAAGGAGGCGGAGTCGAATAAAAATGTTAATGGAGGCATGCCTCCTGGGCCTCCCGGCTCGGCTATGATCCCTCCTCCTGATGGAATTCAAGCCCCTGATGAAAATTCCGGGCCTCCGCCCGAACGGGGAGCCAATACGACAATGGCGAATCCATCAAACGATCTTCCTCCCAATAGTGATAAAGGGGACGCGAGTCAAGTGCCGGAAGGGAGTGTTCGGAGCGACGAAAAAAAGAAAGATCTTTCGGAAGAAGACAAATTACTCGACTGGTATAAAATTTTCAAGCCTGCAAGAAAGTATTTATCTTTAACAACAATTGAACTCTGTTTTAAATTGGATAAAGATGAAAATAATATTGTGACAAGAGAAGAAATAGAACAAGCGGCGCCCGAACTCCTGGTTGTCTTCGATGACTGGGACCGTAATCACAATAACGTTCTGGAGTACGTTGATATTGCCTGTGGTATGTATCGTGCGCGATCGGATTGCCGTAAAATTGACCTCTTTACTGCATCGCGTGAAAAGGTTTTAGCTCAAAAGACTCAACAGAAACCTTCGGAATCTGGAAATATTCCGTCCGAAAAAGGAGGACAGCAATGATTTCCCGATATTTGACGTTGCTTTATTCTGTGCTTTATTCTGTGTTTTATTCTGTACGAATGATACGTTATGTTTTTTTTCTCTTGTTGATATTCCTGTGTGTCGTTCTTGGTTATTGTGTATTATTTCAAGATCGGGAATCGGGTACTTCGTCAATGGGAGAAGGAACTTTAGCGTCCTTCTTTACCGATATACCATCGAAACTGTATCACGGACTTCATCGTCAGAATGATTTCCTGCTTCCTCAATCATTGATTCCGGTAAAACGTGGTATTTTTACCCAGGAGGTTCGTGGCAGGGGATATACGGAAAGTATGGTGAACACGGATGTTGTGTGTAGTGTTGACGGTTTTACTCCCATCGTTTATCTTCTTCCGGAAGGAACGATCGTCAAAACTGGTGATATTCTCGCCATGTTGGATACACAGGAGTCGGAAAACGAGCTTTTTAATCGTACATTTCGATATTTGAAATTATCCACCTGGCAGATGCAACGGGTAAATTCGCTCCGTAAAGCGGAAATTGCTCTTGAAGAATATATTTGTGGTACTTTTGAGAAGGAATGGCTACAGTTGGAGAATAAAATCTTCGATTATCATCAGACGTTAAAACAATCGGATGAAAGATTGCGTTATACGGAACGGCTGGTTCGTATCGGTTATTCCTCCAAGGCACAGGTTGACGTCTATCGTGCCAATAAAGAAGATGCGGCTAATAATCTGAAAAAAGTGCAGTTGGATGAAGAGGTCCTCCTGAAATTCTCTAGTGAAAATACGATAACTGACCTGATTGCTACGATAGAGCAGAACCTTCTGTCCCTGGACTTTATTAATGTGTTTCTTGAGTTGCGCAAACAAAGTCTAACGACCATGATGGAGCAGGTCGAGATGTGTACGATTCGTGCTCCTGTCGACGGTGAACTGATTTATGCAAATCAATTGGTACATCGTCATCCTGGCGAGGATGAATTGATTCGTGTCGGCGCTAGTGTCTATAATGGTCAGTTGATGTTCCGTATTCCGGACAGTCATTTAATTCAGATTAATACCCTGGTCAACGAATCGGACATTTCAAAAATTGAAAAGGGAATGTCAGCCACTCTCTTTTTCGGCTTAATTTCGCCCGTCGTTTTTACTGGAACTGTTCATGATGTCAATCGATATCCCGAATTCGTATGGCAGTCGTCGGCCAAAAACTATATCGTTAATGTTCAAATTGACGATCCGGACGCCGTTCGTAATATCGGAATTGAGCTCCGTACCGGTCTCTCGGCGGACGTCAACATAAAAATCGATGAAATGAAAGACGTACTAACCGTGCCTCTAAACGCGCTCCTCTATTATGGAAGTAAAGTCTACTGCCTGACCTGGCAGGACAATTTATGGGGATACAAGGAAGTTTTACTCGGCCCTTCAAATGAAGAATCGGTTGTTATAAAAGAGGGATTACAGGAGGGGGATCTGATTGTCGAACAGGCCTATCGATATGCTGGACAGGTCTCGTTGCCTGGAATCCTGACTCCTTCGCTCTATCAGACGTCGATGAAAACGCACGACGAAAATGCCCAAAATAAATCAGAAGATAATAAACCAGAAAACAGTAAATCAGAAGACGGTAAACCAGAAAACAGTAAACCAGAAGACGGTAAAGCAGAAGACAGTAAACCAGAAGACAGTAAAGCGGACGAGACCAAAAAAAACGATTTGGACAAGAGTACGGAAGAGATTCCTGTTCTTGAGCGAAAAAAGAAGGAAGCCCGGAAACTTCTGTTGGATTTAAATACAAAATATGCTCCTATTGCCAAATACTATGATAAATCCACGATGGAGATGTATCGATTACTTGACAAGGATGGTAATAAAACGATAACGCGGGAAGAGGTACAAAAAGCGGCTCCGGAGTTTCTTCAGTTCTACGACGAATGGGATCGGGATAAAGATTCGAATTGGCAAATTGTCGATTTTGTTCTCGGTTATTATCATGTACGAAACCTCTACCGGGAAATGAAATTACAGTCCGAGGATGCGGAAACGAAAGTGGAAAAGGTCGAAAAACGTTCGGAAATACCATCGATTTAAAGCTCCTTTGTTTGGGTATGCGAATGTTTGGGTATGCGAAGAAAAAACATATTTAATTCCGGAGTTTGGGAGCGTTTGTTATCGCAATATAATTGTTATCACAATACAGTTGTTATACTGTACGACGTTATAAATATGGCATTTCCTGGGAGTGACGTTTCGTCCGCATACTCTAGAACAGGTGTTTCGTCTGTTTTGAATAATAGATTTTTATAACGACCTTGAGTATATATCCGAATAATTGGTATATCAGACATCTATTGAATGAACGAAAAAGTACTGGAGGTTCTTCCTGAAATTGCGTAGAAGGAACATTCAGCATTAAATTTTTAATATAAGGAGAAGTACCATGAAATGGTCATTACGATTGTTAATGCTTTTGATAATGATGACAAGTATAACGGTGATGGCGTCCGAGCCGCGTTCGCTGTTTAACGGGCAGAATCTCGACAATTGGTATAAATTTATTCGGCAACGTGGAAGAGACAATGATCCGAAGGGGGTCTTTACCGTTGTGGACGGTGTTATTCGTGTTTCGGGGGAAGAATACGGTTGTATTACCACAAGCGAGTCATTTCAGGATTACAAATTGACCTTGGAGTACAAATGGGGGGGAAAGACTTGGGGAAACCGGAAGGCTAGTGCAAGAGATTCCGGGGTCCTGATTCATTCGAATGGTCCGGATGGCGGTTTCGGTGGTGTCTGGATGGTCTCGATTGAGGCCAATTTGGTTGAAGGTGGAATAGGCGACTTCTGGATGGTGTGTAATAAAAATGACGGCTTGAGTGCTACTTGTGACGTGACTGTCCGAAATGGAATGGCCGTTTTCGATCCGGAAAAGGGAACGCCACGAACGATTACGGCAAACGCGGATCGTTGTTTCGCCTGGTCAAAATGTGATACTGAACGGACTGATACACTGGGGTTCCACGGTAAAAATGATATTGATCGGGTTGGTGAATGGAATGAAATGTCTATTGTTGCAAAAGGAAATTCCATGGACGTTTACATCAACGGTACGTTGGTGAATCGCGTCTATAATCTCGTCGAAAGAAAAGGTAAAATACAACTTCAATCGGAAGGGGCGGAAATCTTTTTCCGAAACATTACGATTCAGTCTCTCGACAAATAATAAAGGGGGGGGATACTTTATTATTCTTCCGGCCCGGGGTGATTTAAGAGGTTTATGAACTTCTTCCGACCACAGGGATACTGTTTCGTTTATCAGACGCGATTATATTGGGGTCGGTTATAATAAAGTTTTCTATCATATAATTTTGATTGCCATTGGTTATGGAATGGCCTTGTTGGTTTATTGGGTACAGACAATTGTTTGTATATTCATTAATTTACCAAGTTTTTCAAGTTTATGGGCGATATGTCCAACGCCAATGGCGCAATGATGGGCGGGGCCGTGCTGGCACCAGACGTCGATGAATTTTCGTGCGCCTGTCGCGAATCGATATCGGCTATTGGTATTTCCGATTTCCAGAATGGGACCAGGTACCGATTCTCCTTCCGCAACCAGGAACTTTAGTTGTCCGTCTGGCGCATCTACCAGGGCTAGTAATGTGACCGGCCCATGTTTAACGGACATTTCCACACTCAAGCCCTGTCCGACTTTTCCATGATAGACTTTTAGGGCACGTAATTTGGTTTTACCTTCCGCTATTTTTATATGGCCAGGACCGTCGTGTCCCATTAGAACGATATCGTCGTTGAAATCCATGGCATAGAATTCGGTAAAGGAGCCCCCTATACCGAAAAGATCGAGTATCTTCATGGCCTGGACATTTTTAACTTCGTATTCTCCCGCTACGGGAACACCGTTGGCGGTTAGAAGGGAATTACCGACGATAACGGAACTAATCAGATCGACGTAACGTTCGTCGCCTGTTCCGTTGACGAAGTAGGCGAGGGCTCCCAATTGATGTTCCTGAACGAGATGATCGAGTCCGACCGCTGTTTGGGCCGCCTGCCGAATTGATGTTTCACTACAGTCCGATTGAATATCGAAATATTCGTGGATTTCATTGACTTTACGTTCGAGAAGATCGGGAGACACTGTTCGCGATTTATCGAGAAGTTCCGCCATTTCAAGAAGTTCGAAATGGGTTCCCAATTGTGCGGAATGAACTGTTAGATCACTATAGATATCCAGCATACCGCAATAGTAATGTCCAAGGAGACCGACCCGATTGACGCGGAGGGCACGGGCCACTTTTGCGGCGTCTAAATAGTCGTATATTTCATTCCAGGCAAGCGGATCATCTGTTAAGGTTCCGGTAATCTGTTGAAATGGAATACCGGAGCGGAGAAAGACGTTTGCTATTTCCGGAACGGTACAGGCCTGACAGAATCGGAGCCATTCCCCTGTCATTTGGGTTCGGTCGTTCATGGCATTGAATGTTTGATAGTCGATTGCTTTTTCCGGCTGGAGATTGAGAACGATTACCGGGACTTTTGCCCCTTGAATGATCGGAAGTACTGTTGAAGACAGCGCGTATGTCGTTATATAAAGGAAGATGATATCTACTTCTGTCTTCTTGAAATATTCGGAAGTCTCCTGGGCTTTCAGGGGGGTATCGACCAGTCCCGAATTGACGACCTCGGCTCCGGTCTTGACCAGTTCCGTTTCGATATGATTCAAATAGTGACAGAGTGTGTCATGAAGACCTTTAAACTGTGGCCAATAGGTTTCAAGGCCTATTCCAAAAAGACCCACTTTTACCTCTTTTGCGGTTCCTGTGACAACCATAACGCCTCCTGTTTTCTAAAAATTTATCTGTATTCATTCTGTGGGGGGAAACATCTCGTGTTTACACTTGAGTTATCATTGATAGTTTATCTGAATGATTGTCGTTTTACAATATCACTCTTAAATTTTTTTGTACTCTTGTGAAGTATGTTCCATTTTGATAAAATTCAAGAGATTTTATTTCAATGAATTACAGGGAAGACTATTATTGAAAAAGGTTGTATATGGAACCTAAAGAAAAACTTGATGTATTATTAGCCTGTCCGCGCGGATATTGTGCGGGCGTTAAACGGGCTATTGCTCTACTGGAGGAGGTTTTGATAAAAGAAAAACATCCTGTCTATGTTTATCATGAACTGGTTCATAATAAACGTATTGTTAATGAATTTCGAAAAAGGGGGGTTCATTTCGTCGAAAATATCGACGAGGTTCCGGAAGGCAAAACCCTTTTGTTTTCCGCGCATGGTGTCTCGCCGGAAATTCGAAATAAAGCAATCGCGAGAAATTTAAAGACCATTAACGCCACCTGTTCTCTTGTCGCGCGTATTCATCAGCAGGTTGTCGATTACAGAAAACGGGGCTTTCATATTATTCTGATTGGGCATGAAGGTCATGACGAAGTCGTCGGTATTCTTGGGGAGGCGCCTGATAATATTTCACTACTATCCTCCAGTGATGCGATTGATTCATTGAACCTCCCTGAAGGAAAGCCTGTGACCTGTGTTATGCAGACTACTTTATCGGCGGAAAAATCCATGGCCTGTTTAACTCAATTACAGAATCGATTTCCCCAACTGGTACTACCAAATAAAACGGCGGTCTGTCATGCAACGGAGGAGCATCAGGAGGCGGTTCGAAGGAGTGTGCCTGGAAGGGAACTCGTTCTCGTCGTGGGAAGTCAAAATAGTTCCAATACGAAACGTCTTTGGGAACTGGCAAAAGAACTGGTCGATCATTCCTATTTGGTGGACGATACCAGTGAACTTCGGACCGAATGGTTTCATAACGGACAAAAGATTTTAATCACTTCCGGGGCTAGTGTGCCGGAAATTATTGTTCAAGAGTGTGTCGAATGGCTCAAACAAAAATATGATGTCCAACTGACGGATGCTTCACTTTAGTACTATCTGTTAGTACCATGTATTAGTACCATGTATATTATACTTTAGGACGTTATGAATTCGTCATTTCCCGGGAGTGCGGACGCCATGCCTGACAGCAGGCAGGTCTCGTCCGTATCCTCTAAAACAGGTGTCTCGCCTGTTTTGAAAAACAGGCTTTTATAACGACCTTGAATATATCTGTTAGATCCATCTGTTAGAACCATGTAAAAGGTTTTTTTTTCAATATAAAAAAAGCGCAGACAAACAATTACAGTTTGCCGCGCTTTAACAATGTCTTGAGATGAAAACAAAAGTTTATGTTTTCGAGCATCCTGTAAAATTACAGGGTTACAGTTTCGCCACCATTGATGGAACCAATAGCACCCCAAACGCCATAGGGACTTTTACCGGTTGGATCGGCATCCGTAGCCTGGGAATTATAGGTTCCCGAATAATTTGTAGAATTTGTATCGACAGTTTCGGAAATAAAGCGAACGGAACCATCTCCATAGCAAGCATTAACACCACCGGAGTGGTAGCTGGATGCGGCGCAAAGGGCCCGTGCGTTACATTCCAAACCACTTGTTCTGTAGTTAGCCGCGCAGGATGGGGCATTAGGAGGCAATACGGTTTGGAAACCGGTCTTTAAAACGGCCCCATGACCATGGGCAGATCCTCGGTCAAATTGCGTTACTCCATCATTGGAGGTAACATTTAATATTTTAGGATCGGTCGCATTTGCCGCCAAATTAAGACATTCCGTAATGGAGGTGACATAACCGATACCACCTTTTTTATTTCGGTCATAATCACTAGCCGTTCCACGTGCCATTTCAGAAACGGCGAGTGTATTGGAAAGACCATCGGTAATTGCGGCCATGGTATTCCAGCGAACATTCGGAACGGTAGAGGCACCGCCCGGATATTGATTCACAGAACCACCTGCAATGAATCCTCGGGTGGTTGACTGCCAGGCGGAAGACATCCACGCTCGGTCTCCATAGCAGAAGCAGTAGGTGGTTCCAGCCCGTGTTCCACGACCCATTTGGGTTGCCTGTGGATCGGATGGACAGTTTACGGCAGCATAAATCTGCCCAAACGTTGTTCCATTGGACCAGCGAACATTATCGGACCAACAATTTTGGTTTCCTGTTCCCGATGCGATAACGGCTTCCCAACGTGCTGTTTGTTCCATAAAGGGATACAGCGCTATGTGCGGACTACATACGCCCCATGTAAAAGCACCATGGGTTCCATTCGATCCGCAACGACTCGGTAACGCGTTATGCGTGTCGTGATAATTATGAAGTGCCAGTCCTATCTGTTTCAGTTTGTTGGAACATTCCATACGACGTGCCGCTTCACGTGCCGCTTGAACCGCTGGTAAAAGAAGGGCAATTAAAATACCAATAATAGCGATAACAACCAATAATTCAACCAGTGTAAAACCAAACAGGCTACGATTTTTCGTTCCCTTTTCCCTCTTGTCAAAATGGAAGTACTTTGTCATAAATTTTCTCCTACAATAACATTCCTTTATTTTTAACGGTTTGACAATACCGTTTATTACGCAATCTGTTTTTTGGTAACTATTAAGTCCATTGCAGTAACACCCAAGCGAAGGAATTCCCAAACCTACA
>CAYUAP010000158.1:0-10857 GCA_964442735.1 uncultured Planctomycetaceae bacterium
TCCGTGAAAATCAGTGTTATCCGTGGTTTCACATTATATCCGTGAATGGTTACGATTTTCAGATTTATTTCTTCAAGAATATTTCGTCAAGAATAAAGAAGATATCTATGGTTAAGCGAATGATTCTGTTTTTACCAGTCGTTTGGGAACAAGTGGTATTTGGATAATAAATGGATTTTTTTGAAACAGACTGGAATACCGGTGGAACACCGGTTTTCCAAGTAAAATACGAATAATGAAAATAGATAAAGTACTATGATGAAGTACAATTAAGACAGGACGACTCGTAAAAGTTCAAGAGCACCCCATACTTCGACCGCAATTATAACAGAGATAACAATTACCACTTCGAACACATATGGCCCCACAGGAATCACAAGCGGGAGCATCCGACTGAAGTTCCGCATAGGAAACAGCATCCGATTCTTCGGCGTCTTCCGTCTCCGCATTATAAACAGGTTCCATCACCATGGCATTGACTTCGTTGGAATAGGGAAGGAAGGGGGCAGGAGATACAGGATCGCCTTCACCTCTATTTTGAGAAAAATCCTTGTTTAATCGTGTTTTGTTCATAATATAGGGACGCGGTTCTCCACCATAAGCAGCGGCACTACCATAGGAGGTTGAAGAACTTCCCTTCGGGGCGGGTTCCAACGGTTCCGTGGAAACGGTATTTCCCATAATATAACGGGAATTATTGGCCGGTCCGTTTTCCGACATGTTATTATTTGCGGAAGGTTCCGGACTAGCAGAAGATGGAATCGCGGAGATTTCGTCAATGGAAATAGCACGATCTTCCTGTTTAACGACTCTTGGTCCACGATGGCGGTCCCCTTCCGATCCAAACGGAGTCGTACCCGAGCCTGTTACGTCAACCGGCTTCATATCCGGAGGAACAGGTTCTGTCATGGTTTTATGATCGAGGCCGTTTAACCCCTCCTTCGAAGGAAGTACAGACGGGGGGGTCTGATGGAGGAAATTCATACCCAGCCAGCGGAAGATATAATCGACCAGACTTTTAGCCATAGGAATATCAGGATTTTTCGTAAATCCAAGTGGCTCAAATCGGGTATGGGAGAATTTATCGACGTAGGCTTGAAGTGGAACACCGTATTGCAGGCTCATAGAGAGCGCGGTTGAAAAACAGTCCATTAAACCACCGATTGTACTCCCTTCTTTTGCGACGGTAATAAAGAGTTCACCGACTCGACCATCGGGATAAAGACCAACTGTAATATATCCTTCATGACCACCCACATTGAATTTATGGGTGACCGACTGTCGAGTATCGGGAAGACGTTCCCGACGTGGTGCGCCAACCTCCCGGCGCCGTTTGCGCCCACAGGTACATTCCACTTTGTTTTCGGAACCGGATTCTTCCTCTTTTGGGGCTTCCTTCTTTTCCCTTTCTTTTTTTTCTGATTTATCGGTTGTTGTCAGTGGCTGGGCCGTTTTGGAACCGTCACGATAAACGGCTAGCGCCTTCAACCCCAATTTCCATCCGAGCATATAGGCATTCAATATATCCTGAACCGTTGCCTGATTGGGTAAATTGACCGTTTTGGAAATAGCGCCGGAAATGAATGGTTGTGCCGCAGCCATCATACGGACATGACCTTCCCAAGAAATACATCGTTTCGACCCGTTCGGAGCTGGAAAAGCGCAGTCGAAGACCGGTAAATGTTCGGACATAAAGCCGGGAGCACCCTCTATCCCTTTATTTTCGGCAATATAATGGAGAATGGATTCAATATCACGACTACCATATCCCAATGTTTCCAGCGCAAGAGGAACGGTCTGATTAACCATTTTCAACATTCCTCCCCCCGATAGCTGCTTGAATTTAACCAAGGCAATATCGGGCTCAATACCGGTCGTATCGCAGTCCATCATGAAACTAATGGTTCCGGTTGGAGCAAGAACGGTACCCTGTGCGTTTCGATATCCGTTTTTCTGGCCCAAGGCAATAACTTCATCCCAAATTTCACGAGCCGCCGTCTTGAGATAGCGTGGACTGTTGGTAATATGATTGACCGCGTCCCAGTGCATTTGCATAACAGCGTCCATGGAATTTCGGTTTTCCGGATAGGCGGGAAACGTCCCTACCACCGCGGCTATTTCCGCGCTGGTCCGCATGGCGGTCCCGTGAAGAAGAGCCGTAATGGCACTGCAAATTCCGCGCGCCTCGTCCGAATCATAGGGAAGACCCAGGCTCATAATCAGACTGCCCAGATTGGAATAGCCCAAACCCAACGGTCGATATTTATGACTGTTTTCCGCAATCTTCTTGATCGGATAACTTGCATTATCGACGAGAATGTCTTGTGCCATAAAGACAATACGACAGGCCGCTACAAAACGTTCGTGATCGAAAATTCCCCCTTCCTGTCGAAAACGCATTAGGTTGACACTCGCCAGATTACAGGCCGAATTATCGAGAAACATATATTCACTACAGGGATTCGACGCGTTTATTCGGCCTGAATTCGGACATGTATGCCATCGATTGATGGTCGTATCGTACTGTAGACCCGGATCTCCACAGGACCATGCGGTTTCCGCGATTTTCTGGAAGACCTGTCGGGCGGGCATTGTTGTTTCAATATGATCCGGATCGGTTACCCAACGGGTAGACCATGGCAGATCCCTGACAACCGCGTCCATAAAATCGTCTGTAACCCGCACGGACAGATTGGCATTCTGGAAGAGAATCGAGGAAAAGGCATCATCGTAGGTCAAACCTTCCTTCATGAGAATCCGGCCCTTTAACTCTTCCCGATGCTTGCAGTCGATAAACTCCATAATATCGGGATGCCAGACCTTGAGCGACTGCATTTTGGCCGCCCGCCGTGTTTTACCACCGCTCTTGACCACGGCGGCAATCTGATCGTAAACGCGCATAAATGATAAAGGTCCCGATGGTTTTCCACCTCCGGACAGCTTTTCACGACAGGAACGAAGTGTTGAAAGATCGGTTCCTGTTCCCGAACCGAATTTGAAGAGAAGGGCTTCACTGCTCGCCAGATCCATAATCGCTTCCATATTGTCATCCACACTCTGGATGAAACAGGCACTCGCCTGCGGATACCAATAGGGATTTTCCGGCTGATCCGCTTCCTGTTTCGATTCCGACCAGTGCCAGTTACAGGGCGTTCCTGTTATATTGTATTCCTGAAACAGACCCACATTGAACCAAACCGGTGAATTAAAGGCTACATACTGATGAAGACAGAGCCAGGTCAGATCTCGATAGAAATTTTCACAATCCGTTTGCGTAGCAAAATAACCGTCCTTCATTCCCCAATCGGCTATGGTACGACTAACCCGATGAATTAATTGGCGGACACTGTTTTCGCGTTCGTGGGTTCCTGCTTCACCATAAAAGTATTTACTAACCACTACTTTTGTCGCAAGAGCACTCCAGGATGTTGGTATTTCACAGTCCGTTTGCTCAAATATGGTTTCTCCGTTATCCCCTTTTATCGCCGTACTACGTATCTCCCATTCAACGGTATCGAATGGGTCTTTAACCTTCGGATCACAAAAAACAGGATTTATCTTCAATCCCTTTTGCTTTAACGAATCTGCCGATTCGTTTATTTCCACTCCTTTTTGAGGTTCTGTTTCGGAATATACGGTAGTCGATTTCGTTTCTTCTCCATTCACCGCCCTGCCCTCCTGTCTTTTGTTTACCATTGATGTTATCGTGGATATCGACGACGATATATCTTCGCCAGAATAATTCATGTTTCTTCCACCTGTCACCTTTATGTTGCTCTGGTTTTATCCGGGTTTATCGGGTTTTATCCGGGTTTATCCGGTTTTGAATAACCAATTTCATCGTATATTCCCCTTCGTTGGCAATCTGCGAATCCCTGTTATTCATGCATCTCCTGGCATCGGAAAAGTATGGTCAATTCCCTTCGCTTTTTATAAACTGAAAATAAAACACCGAATCAACATTCTATATTCTTTACAAATAAAAAATACTATTTATGTTATATATTGTATTATTATATACAAACACCTACCGTATACAGTCATACCAAGAAATGGATATCATACCGAAAAAAGAATCACTGTCAAGATTTAGGAGCGTCGAAATCGAATAATATTTGGTTTGTTTTGAGAACGGAAAATATTAAAATATCGTTTAAATTTAACATAAAATTATTTTCAGTCTTAATGGACTAGTGAAATCCGGTCTCAAAAAATAACAAAAACAAATCGGATTAACATTCTCTTTATCAAAAATTTTCTTTAGAAAAATTTTCGTTATGTTAAAATAGGTAATTTTTATAATTTACTAAATTTAGTTATTGTCTCCAATTATATTTAATCTATAATAAATGATAGCGAATAAATGATAGAGGAGGGAGCCAAACCTCCCGGGCCACGAGTACGTTTCGCGCTCCTGTCGTTAAGGACAATTTTATCAAATATAATTTTATAAACTCAAGGCCGTTATAAATCTCTTTTTTCAAAACAGGGGAGGCGCCTGTTTTGCGGAGATGCGGACGAGACGTTTGCGTTTCCGGGAAATGCCGATTTTATAACGGCCCGCAGTATAACAGGTTGAAAACATTCCATGTCGAAATATCAAACAGTAATTGAAGATGGTAAAGTACAGTGCCAGTTATGTCCACGTCAATGTATTTTATCCGAGGGGAACAAGGGATACTGTCATGTTCGGAGTAACCTTGGGGGTGATATTCAAATGACTTCCTACGGTTATACGACGGGTCTGTCCATAGATCCGATCGAGAAAAAGCCGCTTTATCATTTTTTTCCGGGGAGTAATGTTTTGTCATTTGGAACGTTGGGTTGCAATATGGGTTGTCTTTTTTGTCAGAATTGGTCCATCTCCAAATCGAAGGAGGGCAACGAACGACTTCAACATGTTTTACCGGAAGCGATTGCTCAAACGGCACGGCATCATCATTGTAAAAGTGTCGCGTTTACCTATAATGAACCGGTTATTTTTTTCGAATATGCCTTGGATACGGCAAAAGAATGTCGTAAATTAGGGATAAAAACCGTAGCGGTTACGGCGGGATATATGAATCCGGAGCCGCGAAAAGAGTTCTATCAGTATATAGATGGCGTTAATGTCGATTTAAAAGGATTTACTCCTGAATTTTACGAACGGAATTGTCAGGCAAAACTATCGGTTGTTCTCGATACCATAAAATACATAAAACAGGAGACCGATTCCTGGCTTGAATTGACCACGCTTTTAATTGAAGGAGAAAACGATACGGAAGACGAACTGAAAAAGGAGTGCGATTGGATTTTAGAGAACCTGGGTTCCGAAACGCCCCTCCATTTCAGTGCGTTTTTTCCCGCCTGGAAATTTCTGGATAAACAATCGACCCAATTGAGTACACTCCTCAAGGCTTGTAATATTGCTAAAGGAGCCGGATTAAAACATGTCTATTCCGGTAATATTCTTCATGCGGAGACCTCCACCACCTATTGTAATCATTGTGGAAAAGCGATTATTACCCGTGGTCGATTTCAGCCGGACAGTATTCATCTTCAAGACGACCGCTGTCCCTGGTGTGGTGGTAAAATTGCTGGTGTTTTTATTTGAACGGGTCTGGAAGATTACGGGGGTATTCCGAAAAACCGAAAATCGGGTACAATGAATCAATTAAAGTTTTTATCATAGAATAACATAAATAATATTGAGCAGTTTTGTCAGGCGCATCGTTAGGGCGCCTGTTCCATGGAAGGATTGCGACGAGATCGTCTCCCTTCCATACTCAAGGTCGTTATAAAAATCTATTTTTCAAGACAGGCGGGACGCCTGTTTTGGAGGATGTGGACGAGACCTGCCTGCCGTCAGGCATGGCGTCCACGCTCCCAGGAAATGCCGAAATTATAACGTACTAATGTATATACCTAATATATATTATGATGGAAAACAGCGTTTATTTTATATTCGAACACGTTTAGAGATAAAATTGAATCAGAAAAATGGCTACACAAGAAGAACTCGTTAACGATTTACCGAAACAGTACGAACACCTTCCGGCCCAGCAGAAGTGGTCGGCGTTTTGGGAAGAAAAAGGCTACTTTAAAAGCCATCCAACAGCGAAGAAGAAGCCGTATACAATCGTTATACCCCCGCCAAACGTTACAGGAGCCCTTCATTTAGGACACGCATTAAACGAAACGCTTCAGGATATCATGATACGTATGAAGCGAATGCAAGGTTTCGAGGCGTTATGGATTCCTGGAGTGGACCATGCGGGTATCGCAACCCAGGCGATCGTTGAAAAAAAGCTCTTCGAGCAGGAGCACAAGACACGTCATGATATCGGACGCGAGGCGCTCGTCGAACGGATTTGGAATTGGAAGGACCGATTTCAACAGCGGATAATCAATCAGTTAAAGACCATGGGTTGCAGTTGTGACTGGTCACGTACCCGATTCACACTGGACGATGTTTGTGCCAGGGCCGTTCGCAATTTTTTCTTTAAATTGTTCCAGAACGATTATATCTATCGTGGTAAACGTTTAGTAAATTGGGATACCATTCTTCAGACTGCGGTTAGTGATGACGAAGTTTTTCACGAAGCACTCGATGGTCATTTCTGGTATCTCAATTATCCGATAATCGATCCGAAGCCGGGCGAGCCGGAATCGGTTCTCGTCGCCACGACCCGTCCGGAAACCATGCTCGGTGATACCGCTGTGGCTGTTCACCCGAATCCGGAATCCGAATTTGACAAGGCGGAAAAAGAACTGAAAACCAAAATTGAGGAGGCGTCCGAAAAAGAAAAAGTGGAACTTTTGAAGGAATATGACGATCTGCAAATTCGACGTCGTGACGTTCTGCCCGGCCTGATCATGCTGGCGAAAATGGCCAACGATGGACGTAAAGTCCTTCTACCGTTAATGAATCGTGAAATTCCACTCGTCGCCGATATTTGGGCAAAACCGACGCTCGGAACTGGTTGTGTAAAAGTAACTCCGGCCCATGACCCCAACGACTATGAAGTCGGAAAACGTCAGAAACTTCCGATGATCAACCTTCTAAACAAGGACGGTACCTATAACGAAAACGCCGGTAAATATGCCAATCTTCCGATTAAAAAAGTTCGGGAACAGGTTCTCGCCGATCTGGAAGAACTGGGATTGTTGGTTCGAACCGAAGATCGTACCATTGAAATCTCCATGTCCGACCGTTCGAAAACGGCTATTGAACCTTTTTTAAACGATCAGTGGTTCGTACGGATGGAGCATTTATGTCAACTGGCCATGGACGCCGTTAATCATGAAGAGGTTAAGATTCATCCAGCCCGATACGCGAAGGGGTATCTCGACTGGTTATCGGAAAAACGTGACTGGCCAATTGGCCGACAATTGTGGTGGGGCCACCGTATCCCGATTTGGTATTGTGATGGAGTAACGGAAGAGGAATTGCAGAACGCATTTAAAGGTCGGGACGATGTAGTATGGCGGTTTGATAACGAGCATCAGCAGTGGTGGATCTGTTCACAGGAAGAAAATCTTCCGGCAGACGCAGTACCGGGTCATACTCTGATTCAGGAGGAAGACGTTCTGGACACTTGGTTCAGTTCGGCGCTCTGGCCACATTCGACACTAGGCTGGCCGAGCCAAACGGAAGAATTAAAATATTATTATCCGACAGACGTTTTGATTACCAGTCGGGATATTATTTCCCTCTGGGTGGCGCGTATGGTGTTGGCTAGCTATTTCAATTTGGAAAAGAAACCGTTTCATGATGTCTTTATTCATCCGAAAATTCTCGATAAATATGGATTTGGTATGTCGAAATCGAAGGGGAATGGAATTGATCCTGTAGCCGTTATTGAAAAATTCGGAACCGATTCATTACGTTTTGCCCTTGCCTATTTAACGACGGAAAATCAGGATGTTCGTCTCTCGTTGGACTTTGAATGTCCCCATTGTGGTGCTATTGTGGAGCAGACGAAGAAGAATCGGACCTTGCCTCGGGTTCTCTGTCCCAAATGTAAAAAAGAATTTTCGACGCAATGGGCAGAAACGGAAGAGGATCAAGCGCTCCCACAGGCTCCTATTGTCGGTGAACGATTTGAAGTAGCTCGTAACTTCTGTAATAAATTATGGAATGCTGCTCGTTTCGTTATGATTAATCTGGAAGGATACGAACCAAAACAGTTCAATGCCTCGGAATTTTTAACGGAGGACCGTTGGATATTGAGTCGATTGGCGACTGTAACGGAACTGGTTACCCAGTCGTTCGAGACCTTCCATTATTCGGAAGCAACTCGGGCCCTTTATGATTTCGCCTGGGATGACTATTGCAGTTTCTATCTGGAAATTACCAAGGCCCGATTGAACAATCCGGAACAGAAACCAATGGCTCAAGCTATTTTGGTTTACGTTTTGGATTCACTTCTTCGATTACTCCATCCGATTATTCCGTTTGTCACGGAAGAAATATGGCAGCGATTGGCCACCTTCGCCCCTGTTCGCGGTTTAACTCCTGTTCCTGCTGCGGAGAGTATTGCCATTGCCCCATGGCCGAAAACGGATTCTTCCGCTATTAATAAAGAAATCGAAAATCAATTCTCCTATTTTCAGGAACTACTGCGCGGTATTCGTGAAGTACGGTCCCGACAAAATGTTGCTCCTCGGACCGAGATCCATTTCTCCGTTCGCTGTGACGAGGAAATCGCGGGGCTTCTCCAGCCAATGGCCCCCTATTTTAAATCAATGGCCGGAGCCGTCGCGCGCGAATGGAGCAGTAATCTCGTTGCCCCTCCCTTGTCCGCAAGTGTCAGTCTCCCAAAAATGGAACTCTTCGTCGATCTCGCCGAGTTAATCGACGTCGATTCGGAAATCGCACGGAAGGAAAAGGAACTGGAAAAATTGGCCGGATTGATTAAGAGCAAGGAATCAAAATTGAACGGCGATTTCGTGAAAAAAGCTCCGCCACAGGTGGTTGCGAAGGAACAGACTGCTCTAGCCGATTTCCGTAGTCAATGGGAAACCACAACAAATATGCTGGAACAACTACGGACGATTAAAAAATAATCGAATACGTGCCGAATACAGATTGTTTGATAATCATTCTCCTTCAATTTCAATAAATCACAATTCCCGGTTTGATAGGATATCCTGTATTCGGCGGGATATCCTGTGTTTCCTGAAAATCGTTTATGTCTTGATCATTAGTTATTTTGTTTAAAAACCGGTAACCATTCACGGTAACCATTCACAAACGATTTTGGAACCATGGATATTACGGATAAACATAGATAGTCTGCCGTAAAATACAATATTTTACAATAACAAACGAAACATTTTTATCTATTATAATAAACATTTTTATCTATTATAATAAATAATTTTATCATACAAAAGTTTGTTTGCCAAAAAACTATACTGTATGACGTTATAAATTCTGTATTTCCCGGGAGTACGGACGCCATGCCTGACGGCAGGCAGGTCTCGTCCGCATCCTTCAAAACAGGTGTCTCGCCTGTTTTGAAAAATAAACTTTTATAACAACCTTGAGTATATCCGTGAAAATCAGTGTTATCCGTGGTTTCACTTTATCTCCGGGAACGGTTATGTTATTATGTTTAAAAACTGCAAGCAGGGTATAATGTTTATCATTTATGAATATTATTTACCTCCCGGTAATTTCCTGTAATTAAAGGGGGCGTGCCTGCTCCCCGATAAAAAATTTTACTAATAATTTCTAAAATTATCAATTTTTACACTTGTAAATATAAAATTTATATTGTAATTCAATAAAAATCATCTATAATGTCAATATTGTTTTTAGTCTGTCTTTATAGTGCTAAATAATATACTGTACGACGTTATAAATTTGGTATTTCCCGGGAGCGCGGACGCCATGCCTGACGGCAGGCAGGTCTCGTCCGCATCCTCCAAAACAGGCGTCTCGCCTGTTTTGAAAAATAGACTTTTATAACGACCTTGAGTATAGAGCTAAATAATAGAGCTAAATAATAGAGCTAAATAATAGAGCTAAATAATAGAACTAAATGAATGTTTAATACTTGTAATATTTGACACAGGGGGAATCTGGAGATGTTGTGGATTTTATGTTCTGCACTAATTTTAAGTGCTCTCATTAAGGTTTTTACCGACGATGAAACCAGTTTAATGACCGTTGCCTTGGGGAGTGTTGGAGCTTCTTTTGTTACAAATCTTCTTGTAGGTATTGCTTGTTCACCTATAGAATCGATCTTGTTAAAATACATAATCAGTTTAGTCATTTATTTTATCATAACGGCAATAATGATACAAATGCTATGTTCCACCGACCTGAAGGGTCTTTTGAGTATTACCGGGATCTATATTGGAATTATTCTCGTATTACAAATAATCGTTCAATTGTGTATGGGTTAAGGGAACTCGATGATAATAATAATTATAGTGGCTTGTATTTATCTGTTTTGCCTTTTTACCTGTGTCTTTTGTCCCATTATAATACTATTGAAAAAGATATCGGACAGCGGTCACAAGACTAAAAAGCCACTTGGTCTTTATTTTCTGCTTTTTATGTCAGGATCGTTATGTACGATTATTGCCTATTATATTGAGGTCTTTCTTTCCGGTATAATATTATTGCCGGGAGAACCGACGTTTCTATCCAGTTTTTTAGCGGCATTTTGTGTTGCTGCCATTCCGGAAGAGACGGTGAAATATCTGTTTCTCTTTTTATTTGTCTGGAAAAGCAAACGATTTACGAAATATGCTCTTGGAATCGTCTATGCAGCTTTTATTTCATTGGGATTTGCGTTTTGGGAAAATCTGTAACTATTAAGTCCATTGCAGTAACACCCAAGCGAAGGAATTCCCAAACCTACA
>CAYUAP010000159.1:0-10522 GCA_964442735.1 uncultured Planctomycetaceae bacterium
CATATGGTGGTCGTTCCGATGACCGACGAAATTCCGGGGAGCGTTCGACCGAGCGCCGTTCATATGGTGACCGTTCATCTGATGGTCGTTCTGAAGACCGACGAAATTCCGGGGAGCGTTCGAGTGAACGTCGTTCATATGGAGACCGTTCATATGGTGGTCGTTCCGATGACCGAAGAAATTCCGGGGAACGTTCGACCGAGCGTCGTTCATATGGAGACCGTTCATCTGGTGGACGTTCCGATGACCGAAGAAATTCGGGGGAGCGTTCGAGTGAACGTCGTTCATATGGAGACCGTTCATATGGTGGACGTTCCGATGACCGAAGAAATTCGGGGGAGCGTTCGAGTGAACGTCGTTCATCTGGAGGTCGTTCATCTGGAGGTCGTTCATATGGTGGACGTTCCGATGACAGACGAAATTCCGGGGAGCGTTCGAACGAGCGCCGTTCATTTGATCGGAGACCAAGTGATCGAAGAGACAATCATTTTTCCGATAATCGTCGAACATTCGATAAAGATCGGCCATTCAATAATAAAGAAGAATCGAATAGCAATCATGATTCAGACGATAAATAAATTACATAGCAGTTATCGAAAGGAGACTTTATGAAGAAAACAGTGTTTCGTTGGATGGAATTCCTTTTTATAGGGGGGATCCTGTTTTTTTTCGTTGCTTTTACAGAAGCAAAAACTCCAGTCAGGCTCATTTTCGATACAGATATGGGGAACGATGTGGATGATGCTCTTGCTCTAGCCATTATTCACTATTTTCAATCGCGGGGAGAATGTGAACTTCTGGCAGTAACAACGACGAAGGACAATCCCCATGTTGTTCCGTATATTAAGATGTTCAATAATTTTTATGGTTATCCAGACATTCCAGTTGGTTCGATTAAGAGTGGGATCGAGATACATGACGGTCGTTATATTCGCAAGGTCCTGGAAGCCAGGGATGAGAGCGGCAAATACAAATACAATCCGAAGGGTTATAAAGCAGGAGATTTTGCACTTGATTCGGTGGAACTTCTTCGTAAAACACTAGCGGGAATTAAAGAGGGCAAGGTTATAATTGTACAAGTCGGTTTTTCCACGAACATGGCCCGACTTCTGGAGACTCAAGGCGACGAATATTCACCTCTGTCTGGAATTGAACTTGTTAAAGAAAGGGTGGAGTATCTCTCTGTTATGGCTGGTCGATTTGTGGGGAAGGGGAATGATCATCGCGAGTACAATGTTATCAAGGATATTCCGGCGGCTCAAAAGTTGTTTGCCAAATGTCCGGTTCCTGTTATTTGTAGTGGAAATGAAGTTGGTTCGGCCATTTTAATGCCGGGAAATGTTATGAAAAACGATTACAATTACGTTCCCAATCACCCACTTCAGGAATCGTTTCGTCTATATCGCGGCTTCGATAAAAATCAAGGAACATTTGATTTAACGAGTGTTTTTTATGTCGTTCGTCCGAACAGTGGTTATTTCGATCTCTCTGATCCGGGAACCATTAAAATACGGGACGAAGGAAATAGTGTTTTTGAAGTGTCCAAAGAGGGTAAACATCGTTTTATGAAGGTTAACGATATTCAAATTGCACGTGTTCGCGAAGCGTTCATTTGGATTTGTAGTTGCCCTCCCCATAGAAGTGGTTTATAATTCATGACAGTTCTTGGATTGATAGGCGGAATCGGAAGTGGCAAGAGTACGGTTGCCGCCGCTTTTGAACGATATGGTGCGGTTGTTTTGAATGCGGACCGTATAGGACATTCTGTTTTGAACCAACCGGAGGTCCAGGAAAAGCTTCGAGAACGTTGGGGAAATTCCATTTTTACCGCAATCCCAATGGATGCTGATTCCAATGTCGTGCCCGAGATGGTTGTTGACCGTAAAAAAGTTGCGGCTCTGGTTTTTGGAAACGATCCTCAAAATCAGATGGAACTCGCATTCCTGAACTCGATAGTTCACCCCTTTATTAAAAAAAGAATTGAGTTGGAAATTAAAACACTCAAGGCACTGGGGCAAAAACTCGTACTGCTGGATGCTCCACTCCTGCTGGAAATTTCCGCCGAATATCTTTGTGATTATATTATTTATGTTGATGCCACTCCGGAGAATCGATTAGCTCGGGTTGCCACACGAGGTTGGTCTTCTCAAGAACTGTGGAATCGTGAAAAAAAACAAATTTCATTGAAAGAAAAACAAAAAAAAGCGGACTTCGTTATTGACAATAATCAAACCTGTGAAAAAATGATGATACAGGTTGGTTCTTTAGTTGATTTATTAAAGGAAGATCAGAAATAGTGATAGAAGGTTTTTCTATCGACATTGGTAGAAAGATGAATACTTCCTCCTCCCTATATTGGCGAGACCGGTATATTGGCGCGATTGGTATTTATCTGTAAAAATCCGAAACCCCTGTTTATGCTCAAAAAACCATTGTGCCTGTTTTAACGTTTATTTAAAGGAATTTAAGTTTAGATAATAGTCCCACCTTAAAAATTTCTTATCAATCATCTTAATCAGGAGAGTAGAATGAGATCACACAAAGATCCCATGGAAAAGGAAGAAAACGAAAACAAGGAAGTCATTTCCGAGGTTGACGATAGTTCTTCTTTATCCGAAAAACCGGTAAAAGTGACCAAACGAACAAAGACAACCCGGGTTCCGCGTAAAAAAACGACGCGAAGTAAAGTTGCCGAGGAAGAAAATGTCGAACAGACTCCGCCCCCCGATAAAATCGAGGAGGATTATGAGAGTCGACATCAAGGCGACAGTATCTGGGGACAACGTGACCAAATTTATGAAAGTTTTCGTAAAGATCATACCGATCTTCCGGAAGCTGTCAGTTTGGAGGAACAGTTGGAGGAAACGGAAATTCCTCGTCGAAAAGTACGTAAAACCACACGAACTCCCCTACGCCGATCCACGAAAAAGACTTCCGTGGAAAACGTAGAGGAAAATCCCCCTATTCAGGAAGAAAGTGAAGTCCCTGTTATGTCGAGTCTTTATGGACCAATGTCCGAGGAAGATCCTCAATCATTCCTGGAAGAAACCATTAATCCGGAATTCAGTGTCGACGAACCTGTGGAAAATAAAGAAAATACCACGGAAGATACGGAGAAAAAAACCTATACCAATACCTCCAATCGTCCGAATAATTCGAACGGTCAGGGGAATAATTATCGGAATCCCCGTCGGAATCTGCGATACAATAATAACAACAATAATAATCGCAGACAGGAATGGAATCGTCCTAATATGGATAATCGCGACAATAATCGTGATAACACAAATCAGGGTGTAAACTACCGATATCGTCATTATAGCCGTGAATCATATCCAGAACCGATCTCGGGAGCACGTGGACGGCATGGTGAACCTATTTCTCTAGCCGAGGAACTTGCTATGGAACGACAATTCGTTGCACGTTCCAAAACGCCGGAGGTCGAAGAGACTACTGTGCCTATGCCTATCGACAAGAAAAAAGAAACGTTTATTTCCGATCTGCAGAAAATGACGATGCAGGAACTTGTTACGGAAGCGCGTAATGAAAATATGGAATTGATTTCCGACGAACCGCGTAACGAACTTGTTTTCCGTATTCTTAAAGAACGTATTCGGAAAAATGGCCTCATGTTCGGCGAAGGAACACTGGAAATTCTACCCGATGAATTCGGTTTCCTGCGCAGTTCGCAATTTCATTATCTGTCCTGTCCCGATGATATTTATATTTCACCGAGTCAAATTCGGCGATTTGGACTCCGTAATGGTCTGACGATCTCCGGTCAGATTCGTCCCCCGAAGGAAAAGGAACGTTATTTCGCTCTACTTCGTATTGAGGCGATTAATCAGGAAGATCCCAATATGCTCGCATCGCGTCCCAATTTCGATGACCTGACCGCTATTCATCCGGATCAACGTATTATTTTGGAAACGAATGATGGGGATATTAATACAAGAGTCCTGGACCTGATTGTTCCGGTTGGTTTCGGACAGCGCGGTTTGATTGTCAGTCCGCCCCGTGCCGGTAAAACCATTCTGATGCAGAAGATGGCTCGTGCCGTGCTCAAAAATTATCCGGATAGTTATGTCTTCATGCTCTTAATCGATGAACGTCCGGAAGAAGTTACCGATATGGAACGTGAAGTGAAAGGAACACACTGCGAAGTCGTCAGTTCCACCTTCGATGAACCGCCTGCTCGACATATTCAGGTTTCTGAAATGGTTCTGGAGAAGGCCAAAAGAATGGTGGAATATGGAAAAGATGTTGTTATCTTCCTGGACTCCATAACTCGACTGGCTCGTGCCTGGAATACCGAATGTCCCGACTCGGGCAAGACTTTAACCGGAGGTGTCGATTCCAATGCACTTCAGCGTCCCAAAAAATTCTTCGGATCGGCACGTAAAGTCGAAGAAGGGGGGTCTTTAACGATTATTGCAACCGCTTTAATCGGGACCGGAAGTCGAATGGACGATGTTATTTTTGAAGAATTTAAGGGAACCGGTAATTTGGAAATTCGTTTGGACCGATCTCTGGTTGATCGACGAATCTGGCCTGCCATTGATATCACACAAAGCGGAACGAGACGGGAAGAAATGATTCTCGACCCGGAGGAACATGTCTGTATGGCTGTTCTACGTCGTCTTTTGTGCGATATGAGTCCTGTTGACGCTATGGAATATTTAACGGAAAAACTGGCAAAAACACAAAAGAACATAGAATTCCTAATTGGACTAAAGCATGAATAGTCACGTTTTCAAATAATCGGTTTTCAAACAATCGGTACTGTTTCCGGGAAAGGCGGGCGATTTGTTCGCCTATTTCCAAATATTAAAGACAGGCAGGAAGAAAAGAAAACGTAACAAAGGTTTTTTAGAACGGATTGGTACTTTCCCCGATTTTGAATCGAGGTATTTTTATCAATTCAATAATTTTAACAAGAATAAAACCACTCCACCTTCCCTAACGGGGATAAAACTATTCACGCCAACAAGGAAGGGGGATCGGTAGTACTTAAATTAGAATAACCAAGGAAAAAACATGAAACTGCATCAGTTGTCACTTTTTTTGGAAAATCAGCCGGGCAATCTTTTAAAGGCATGTCAAGTCCTGGCGGATGCGGGGATTAATGTAGAGATAATGACGCTTGCTGATACTGAAGAATTTGGTATTCTTCGCTTAATCGTCAGAGATTGGAAAAAAGCGAAACAAGTTTTTGAAACGAATAATTTTCCGATTCAGGTAACCGAGGTCATTGCCGTTCAAATGCCGAATCATCCGGGCGGCTTGGCCAGCCTTCTTAAATGTGTAGCCAAAACGGATATGAACATTGAATACATGTATGGTTTTGACTCGTTTCTACCAAACTGTGCCATTATCGTACTGCGGTTCGATACTCCAGACGAGGCTATGAAACTCCTGAAAGAAAATGGTATTACAGTTCTTGGAGAAAATGATATTTTCAAACAATAGAGGTTAAAGGAATGATCGAAAATAATAAAAAGGATGTTATTGAAGGAAATGAAAACGGATCCAGAGAGTCCCAAGAGGAAGGGCATTCCCTGCATTTTATCGAGCAGATTATAGAAGAAGATAATCGAACCGGTAAATTTGGTCATAAAGTTCATACGCGTTTTCCTCCAGAGCCCAATGGATATTTGCATATAGGACATGCGAAGGCCATTTGTTTGAGTTCGGGAATGTCGCGGCAGTATAATGGTTTGTTTAATCTTCGTTTCGATGATACCAATCCGGTTAAGGAAGATACCGAATATGTCGAATCCATTAAGGAAGATGTTCGTTGGCTCGGTGCCGACTGGGAAAATCGGCTCTTCTTTGCTTCCGATTATTTTCAACAGATGTATGACTATGCGGTCGAGTTAATTAAAAAGGGCAAGGCTTATGTCTGCGATCTGACTCCGGATCAAATTCGGGAGAATCGCGGAACGCCAACGGAGCCGGGGAAACCGAGTCCATGGCGCGATCGGTCTATCGAAGAAAATCTTGATCTCTTTACGCGAATGAAGAATGGAGAATTTTCGGATGGATCCCGAACATTGCGTGCCAAAATCGATATGGCATCGCCCAACTTCAATCTACGTGATCCGATTATGTATCGAATCGTTCATGCAGAACATCATCGAACAGGCAATCAATGGTGTATCTATCCCATGTACGACTGGGCACACGGTCTGGAAGATTCCATTGAAGGGATTACCCATTCGCTCTGTACCTTGGAATTCGAACACCATCGTCCGCTGTACGACTGGTTCCTGAACGAACTGGGGATATACCATCCGCAACAAATAGAATTTGCTCGTCTGAACCTGAATTATACCGTTATGAGCAAACGTAAACTGCTGGAACTCGTAAAGGGTAATTACGTATCCGGTTGGGATGATCCACGTATGCCGACTATTTGTGGTCTGCGCCGCCGTGGATACACTCCGGAAGCAATTCGCCTCTTCTGTAAAAAAATAGGTATTGCGAAATTCAATAGTATTATTGAATTTACAGTTTTGGAAAACAGTATTCGTGAAGTTCTGAACAAGAGTGCCCAGCGTCGGATGGGTGTTTTACGTCCTCTCAAGGTAATCATCGACAATTACCCGCCGAATCAGGAAGAGATGTTGGATGCCGTCAATAATCCGGAAGATCCAAATGCGGGAACACGTCAAGTCCCTTTTAGTCGGGAACTATGGGTCGAACAGGACGATTTTATGGAAGACGCTCCGAAGAAGTATTTTCGACTCTCTCCCGGTCGGGAAGTTCGTTTGCGGTACGCCTATTATGTAACCTGTACCGGTTGTATTAAAGACGAGTCGGGGAATGTCATTGAAGTTCACTGTAACTACGATCCACAGACACGTGGGGGGAGTTCCCCGGATGGACGTAAAGTTTCTGGAACGATTCATTGGGTTAGTGCCCCCCATGCCGTAGATGCGGAAGTACGACTCTATGACCGACTCTTCTGTATTGAGAATCCTGATGATCCTGCTAATCCTCTTGATTACAAAGAGTATATCAATACCGATTCACTGGAGATTCTGGAAAACGTTAAACTGGAGCCTGCTCTAACCGACGCACGACTGGAAGAACGATTCCAATTTGAACGAATTGGTTATTTCACGCTGGATAAAGATTCGACTGCGAAAAAACAGGTCTTTAATCGAACGGTTTCCCTGCGCGATTCCTGGACAAAAATGGCTGGTAAAGTTCAGGGAAAACAGGATTGAAATTAAAAGATTTATTATATTTACGGTTCAGGATGGATTTCTGAACCGATAAACCAGAACCCGAAAGGAGATGCTATGAAAAAGTATTGTATCGTTATAATGGCGATTTTCTCGATGTTTCTCGTCGTTGGCGCCAACTCGAACTCCGCAGAAAACAAGGCACCTGTCAAGATTATTTTCGACACCGATATGGGGAACGATGTTGACGATGCGCTTGCCCTGGCTATGCTCTACAATTACGATTCGCGTAATTTGTGTAAACTGATTGCCGTTACACTAACGAAATCAAGTCCTTCTGCCGGTCCATATATCCAGATGATGAACGAGTTTTACGGATATCCCAACATTCCTGTTGGAACGACTGATAGTGGAGTAGAACCAAAAGACGGTCGTTATATCGGTAAAGTCATTCGGGACATGGGTTTCGATCCGGCTAAAGACAAGACAAAATATGTCGAATCGTACAAATTGTTACGGCAGATTCTCGCCAAAACAGAAGGTAAAGTCGTTATAGCCCAAGTTGGTTTCTCGACCTCGCTGGCTCGACTGCTTGATTCCAAAGCGGACGAATATTCTCCGCTTTCCGGAAAAGATCTCATGAAGGAAAAAGTAGAATATGTCTGCGCAATGGCAGGTGGATTCGGGCCGAAATTTCAGAATCACAAGGAATATAATGTTGTAACCGATATTCCATCCGCTAAAAAATTCTTTGCCGAATGTCCGGTTCCGATTATTGTTACTGGATTTGAAGTTGGTTATTACATTCTTTATAACGGGAAAAATTTGGAAGTCGATAATGGACAGGCCAAGAATCCACTTCGTGCTTCCTTTAGTTATTATCGGGGCGGACTCGATAATAATCAGATGACTTGGGATTTAACGGCAGTTCTCTACGCTGTCTATCCGGATAAAGGCTTTTTCGGAATGTCAGAGCCGGGAACCGTCGTCGTCAATGACGATGGAACGACAACCTTTACACAATCCGTAAATGGAAATCATCGACTTTTGACCGTTACTCCGGAACAGATCAAAATGATCGAAAAAGAATTCATTGATGTCTGCAATAAAATGCCAAAAAAATAATTCGAAAACTGTGAAGGTGTTACAGGTGATGATTTAAGGATCAAACAGGTCGTTTTCAATATTCTCCCCTCAATTTTTAAGATAGTCACGTCTTAAGATAGTCACGTCTGACAATACTAAATAACAGGTAAAAGGGACAGGAGCTTGTAAAAATCTCTAATTATTATATAATAATAGCGGGGTTTTTTATTAGGAAAAGAACAGCCCCCAGTGGAGGCTGGAGTTTAATTCTTAACACAAGTATCTAAAGGACAAGGGGAGTATCATGAAAGTCAGTTGCAAACGCGAAAATTTGACACCTCTATTTGCATTGGCGTCCAAGGCAGTAGCGGTTCGGGACACGCGTCCGGTTCTTCAAAATATTAAAATGGTGGCAGATCAGGATCGCATTATTTTGACGGCAACTAATGGGGAAATCGGTATTCGTTTGGAACTGGCCGATGATGTTCAGGTGGAAGATGCCGGTGAAATTATTCTTGGAACGCAGGTTATTTCCCGTGTCCTATCGGTAACGACTGCTCCGACTTTAACCTTCGAAACAAAAGACAATTACCTTGGTATTACCGGAGAACGAATCGATTATAAATTTCCGATACCGTCATTTACAGATTTTCCTGTGATTGCTCCTTTCGAAGAAACTTCCTATCTTAAATTGGAAGGTAAAGTTTTTCTCAATCTCATCCAGCATACGGTTTTCGCGACAGAGGCGGAAAGTTCGAAATATGCGTTGGCAGGAGTCAATCTGGAGTTTACCGAAAATGAAATTACCGCTGTTGCAACCGATGGAAAACGTATGGCATTTCAGACGGGAAAGGCGGAAACGGTCGGTGATTATAACTCTGTAAAAGCTGCTATAGTTCCTACCAAGGCTTTTGAAATTTTGGAAAAGGCCATGAATGCAAATAATGAAACATTATTTGCTGTCAACGACAACCAATTGGTGGTCAAGAATGGTAATACCATCGTTCGAAGCCAACTGGTCAGTGGTCGATACCCACAATGGCGTAAAATTATTCCAAGTACGGATCAAAAAAAGGTTGTCGATTTTATTGCCGGATCTCTTTATTCCGCAATCATGCAGGCTAGTATTGTAACGACACAAAAGGATCCGGGTATTCGGTTGATATTTAATTCGGGCCGACTGGAACTGGAAGCCATGGGAAACGAAGTCGGTCAATCGCGAATTGAACTCCCTATCGCCTATGATGATGAAGAAGTTATTGTAAAACTTGAACCGAAATATGTAACGGAATTTCTTCGGATTCTTCCTGCCGAAGAGGCGATTGTACTCTATTTTCAGGCGAATGTTCCTGTCTTCTTTAAAACGTCCGACAACTATTCCTATGTTGTTATGCCATTGGTGTAACTGATTCAAACTGTAATTCAATCTGTTTATAGAATACAATTTTATATGATTACGAAAAATCAATTTGGTGTTATTTACGATAATGATGGTGTATTGGTCGACAGTAATCCAGCCCATTATAAAAGTTGGAAAATAGCGGCGGCGTCAAATGGTTTCGATTTTACGGAAAAACTGTTTCAAGAGACGTTCGGTCAGACTTCTCTGGAAATTATTGCCAATCATTGGCCAAGCAAACCGTCCGAAGACGAAATCAGACGTATTGAGGAAGAAAAGGAAACTCTTTATCGAAAACTTGCCACGGAAGGTGAAGTCCATTTGATTGCAGGAGCAATTGAATTAATCAAGCAATTAACGGAATTGGAAATTCCAGTCGGAGTCGGTTCCTCCGGACCTGGAATTAACGTCCATTTTATTTTGAATCAATTTGGAATTACTCCCTATTTGAAATCAATTGTCAGTGGTTCTGATGTTGTTCATGGCAAGCCTGCTCCGGACATTTTTCTGGAAGTGTCACGACAGTTTGGTATTGCACCGGAACGTTGTGTTATTATTGACGATTCTGAAAGTGGTGTTCTGGCTGGCAAAGCTGCTGGAATGAAAGTCGTCGGTTTTTTTAGTCAGGGACATCTCCCCTACGAATATGAAAAAGCGGACCTTGTCGTCCATTCCTTTAATGAACTTTCCCCGGAAATACTGGCCGATCTTGTAACATATAAATAATAGCAACCGAATGGGGACTTTATCCGATCCTGATTTACCTGTTGTTATTTACTGTTTTCCGTTATTGTAACCGTTCACGGATATAAAGTGAAACCATGGATAACACTGATTTTCACGGATA
>CAYUAP010000160.1:0-10400 GCA_964442735.1 uncultured Planctomycetaceae bacterium
TACAGGAGATAACTTTATGTTAATGCGTATGGACGAGACGTCCGCGTTCCAGTCATGTTTTTTCTGTGAACAAGATGGTTAAAACATTACGTTTTTTGGAATAGAGGCAAAACAGGCGAGACGCCTGTTTTGAGGATGCGGACGAGACGTCCGCGTTTCAGTCATGTCTGTTATTATTATTTTAAAGAGAATCCGGAAAACTGACAGCCGAAGCTGTCACGTTTAACCGAATAAATAAAGCAATATCAGTCGTCACCATCGTAAAAATCACCTGTATCAATATCGTCATCCGATTCAACCATACTACTACTGTCATCGATAAAGGGACTGGTAGAACCACCTAAAGCTTCCTCGTCGTTAATATCCGGAAAGGCCGGAATATCATCGCCTTTTTCAACAAAGAGGTTATTCATTAGTTCGTTCGGATTCGATTCTTTAGAGGAAGGAACATCTTCCAATAAAGTATAATTAATACGATCATCCGCAGAGAAACCGGCGGCAGTATCTTCTTCTTTAACACCGGGTCGATAGCGCCAATCGGCTTGTTTATACTTCGGAAAACCGGTACCAGCCGGAATCAAGCGGCCCAAAATAACGTTTTCCTTTAAACCGACCAAGTTGTCAACCTTGTTGGCAAGTGCAGCTTCAGTCAACATACGCGGAGTTTCCTGGAAACTGGCGGCGGACATGAAACTCGTACTCAAAAGGGCAACCTTGGTAATACCCAATAACTGGGTAGAGGCACGGGCATGAATTGGTTTTACCGCAGTGGCCGGACGACCTTCATTTTCTTCACAGAGTAAATTTTTCTCGTCGAATAGATCGTGCGGAACAATTTCATCCTTCGAAAAAACGGTATCGCCGGGATCCCGAATTTTAACACAATTATCCAATTCCCGATTCTTGTTGCGGAAGATATATTTATCCACAACGTCTCCCTGTAACAGGGATGTATCGCCTCCGTTTTCGATCTTAACTTTACGGAGCATTTGAGTTACAATAATCTCAATATGTTTGTCGTTGATCGAAACGTTCTGGGAACGATAGAGGTCTTGAATTTCCTTTGTCAAATACTCTTGAACAGCTTCTTCCCCCGAGATACGCAGAATATCCTGTGGAATCATGGGACCATCCGTTAAAGCCTGTCCGGCATTAACTTCTTCTCCGTTTACGACCAGAATATGTTTTCCATTGGGAATTTCATAAATACATTCCTGTCGTTCCTCTTCAATTTCGGTTTTTTTATGGACAATCAATGTATTTTTACCATGACGTTTATCGCCACGAGTTACAATACCATCTATTTCAGCGATAACAGCAGGGTCTTTTGGCGCACGAGCTTCAAAAATTTCAGAAACACGTGGCAGACCACTCGTAATATCCTGTGTTCCTTCGGCGCCACGAGGCATTTTTCCAAGGATAATACCCCGAGTAACCTGTTGGCCGTCTTCAACTTCAATCTGTGATTTACCGGGAAGAAAATGATCTTCCAGATAGGCTCCCTTTTCGTCGGTAATATAAATACGGGGATGTCGATCCCCTTTCAGGTCAACCACGGTATGACGCATTAAACCTGTAGCAGGGTCCAAAACGCTCTGTACCGTATCACCATCAATAATATTATCGAAGTGGATTGTTCCATTGGTTTTTGCCAGAATCAATTTACTGTGCGGGTCCATCGTACAGAGTACATCGCCAGCCTGAACCATATCGTCCTCGGCGACATTAATAATAGCGCCTTCCGGAATTGTATAGGTTTTTCGCGATTGGCCACGTCTGTTACAAATATCGATACCAGCCCCTGCTTTACAGGAGAGAACGATTAAACCGCCTGCAACTTCGTTTTTAATAACCTCCATATTCGAGAATCGAATTTTACCCGGATATTCCGTTTTTATTTCGCTGTCTTCTGCGGAGTGTGAAGCGGTACCACCCAAGTGGAAGGTACGCATTGTCAACTGGGTACCCGGTTCACCAATACTTTGGGCCGCAATAATACCAATGGCCATACCTTCTTCGACTAATTTACTGGTGGAAAGGTCCATACCGTAACACAAGGCACAGATACCCCGTTCCGCAGTACAGGTCATAGGACTTCGAACACGAATTCGTTTGATCCCCATGTTCTCGATTTTACGGGCCATATCAACAGTAATCATTTCATTTTCATGAACAATGACTTCATCGGTGACCATATTCGTAATATTGGCACAGGAGACACGACCACGAATGGCTTCGGACAGGGAAACTTTTTTATCACCCTGCATGACCTCGCCTTTCATAATACCCTGTTTTGTACCACAATCGTGCATGGTGACAACAACATTATGGGCCACATCGACGAGTTTTCGTGTCAGGAATCCGGAGTCCGCAGTTTTAAGAGCCGTATCGGCCAATCCTTTTCGTGCACCGTGTGTCGAACTGAAATATTCGAGAACGTTTAATCCTTCCCGGAAGTTCGCCTTTACAGGAGCTTCAATAATACGACCGTTTGGTTTGGCCATTAGACCACGAATACCGGCCAACTGTCGAATCTGCTCTTCACCACCACGTGCCCCTGATTCTGCCATTAAGAAAATAGGATTGACATAACCGTTCGATCGTGTATCCAGACGCAGTTCTTCCATCATCTTCTTTGTGACTTCATATCGAATGTGCGTCCAAACGTCAATGATCTTGTTACATCGCTCGTCTTCACTCAACTGACCATTATCGTATTGATATTGGATTTTTTTGACCTCTTTATCGCCACTTTCAATGATCTTCACTTTATCTTTTGGCGTTACCAAGTCATCGGTTGCGAACGACAGACCGCTTTTGGTACTTTCTTCAAACCCAATGCGCATCATGTTGTCCAGCAGATCGATAGTGATACGACGGCCTAGCAACTCGTAACAATCGCTAATAACCATCTGGAGTTTTTTTGCGGCGAGGGTCTCGTTATAGAACGGCATTCCTTTTGGAAGAATGTCGTTAAAAATAACGCGTCCGGGAGTTGTTTCGAACAGCATGTCTTCCCGTATGGAAGGATCATTTTTAAGCCAGCGTCCTTTAGGCATACGCAGGAATATTTTAGCCTGAAGATGAACTTTTTTCATCGAATAGGCCAAAAGCAGTTCGTCGCGGGAGGAGAATTTCATTCCTTCGCCCTGCATTTCCGGAATGGGAAGTGTCATATAATAACATCCCATTACCATGTCTTGCGATGGACTGATAATCGGTCTACCGTTGGCCGGACTGAAAATATTATTTGTTGAGAGCATTAACGTATGCGCCTCAACCTGCGCTTCCAGGGAGAGTGGAAGATGGACCGCCATCTGGTCTCCATCGAAGTCGGCGTTAAATCCTTTACAAACCAGGGGATGCAATTTAATCGCGTTGCCTTCCACCAAAATCGGTTCGAACGCCTGAATACCCATTCGGTGTAACGTTGGAGCCCGATTCAACAGGACCGGATGATTCTGAATTACTTCTTCGAGAATATCCCAAACTTCCTCGTCCTTTCGTTCAAGCATTTTTTTCGCGCTTTTAATGGTGTCCGCATGCTTGAGTTCCTTTAAACGACGAATAATAAACGGCTGATAGAGTTCCAATGCGATTTTTTTCGGCAGTCCACACTGATGTAAATGGAGATAGGGCCCCACAACGATCACACTACGTGCGGAATAATCGACACGTTTACCGAGCAGATTTTCCCGAAAACGTCCTTGTTTTCCTTTAATCAAGTCGCTTAAAGACTTTAAATTACGATTACTTGAACCGACAACGGGACGACGACAACGATCATTATCGAATAAAGCATCAACCGACTGCTGAAGCATACGTTTTTCATTACGAATAATAACTTCAGGAGCGTTTAAATCGACCAATTTTTTCAGACGATTATTTCTATTGATAATACGGCGATATAAATCGTTTAAATCGCTTGTGGCAAAGGTACCGGAATCCAGGAGAACAAGTGGTCGCAGGTCAGGAGGAATAACGGGAATAACATCCAAAACCATCCAGGCCGGATTGTTTTCCGTTGTCCGATTACGCAACGATTCCACGAGTTTCAACCGTTTAATTATTTCCTTTTTACGCGATTTTGATCTCGTTTCACCCAATTCTTTACGAAGTTGTTTTGCAAGTTCAACGACGTCCAACTTTAGCAGAAGTTTTCGAATGGCTTCCGCGCCCATCTCCGCCTGAAATGATTTATGATCACTACTTTCCGGATTATCGGCTTTATTTTTACGATACTCTTCCTCGGTTAAGGTCGTTCCGACTTCAATTGAAGTATCCCCTTTATCGATAACAACGTAATCCTGGAAATAGATGACTCGTTCCAGGGCCGTACTCTTCATGGCCAGGAGATTCCCCAGTTGGCTTGAAGCCGCCTTGAAGAACCAGATATGAACGACAGGAGCCGCTAATTCAATATGACCCATTCGCTGTCGTCGTACACGACTGTGTGTTATTTTTACGCCGCAACGATCACAGGTCATACCCTTATATTTCATTCCCCGATATTTTCCGCAGGCACATTCCCAGTCCTTTTCCGGACCAAAAATTTTCTCGCAAAATAATCCATCCCGTTCCGGACGATAGGTTCGATAATTAATTGTTTCCGGTTTTTTGACTTCGCCACAAGATGTTTCGCGAATCTTCTTCGGATTCGCTAAACTGATTCGTACAGAACCAAAGTCATTTACCCGATTGTAACTGTCACCACCACTGCTCACAGCAGATGCCTCCTCTTAAATTACTTTTATGCGATTAACCAGATATCATTAACCAGATGACATTAACCAGAAGTCATTAACCAATAGGCCCTGGAAAGTCATGTGCCGAAACTCCCTTTTTGGAGGTATCCGGAACAAGGTCGATATCAAGGGCAAGTCCTTTGATTTCATTCACTAATACATTGAAACTGGCCGGAGTACCGGCTTCCAGTTTGTTATCTCCTTTAACCATTGATTCGTAGATCTTCGTTCTTCCTTCCACGTCGTCGCTTTTAACGGTCAAGAGTTCTTGAAGGGTATAGGCAGCCCCATATGCTTCCAGAGCCCAAACTTCCATTTCACCGAAACGCTGACCTCCGGAACGCACCTTGCCGCCTAACGGTTGCTGTGTAATCAAGGAATAGGGGCCCGTACTTCGTGCATGAACTTTGTCGTCTACCAAATGGTGCAACTTTAACATGTAAATATAACCAACGGTCGTATCCTGTCCGAACGGTTCGCCCGTTCTTCCGTCATAAAGTCGCACTTTACCGGATCGTGGCAGACCCGCTTTTTCCAATTCATCGTGAATCAATTCTTCCGTAGCGCCGTCAAAAACGGGCGTTACAGCATTGTAACCTAGTTTTTCCGCAGCCCAACCCAAATGCGTTTCCAAAATCTGACCGACATTCATACGGGAAGGCACACCCAAGGGATTCAACATGATTTGAATGGGAGTACCATCTTCCAGGAAGGGCATATCCTCCTTGGGAAGAATTTTGGCGATAACACCTTTATTACCGTGACGACCGGCCATTTTGTCGCCGACGGAAATAACCCGTTTGGCGGCAATATAGATCTTGACCATTTGCAGAACCCCTCTTTTGAGCTGGTCACCACAGGTCATGGAATTAAGGGCCCGATCCCGGGCATCCACCTTCTCTTCCACTTTATGTTTCCATTTGAGATAGATCGTCTTGAGTTCTTGATACTTCGGATGATCTTTCAAGTGCATGATATTACAGGTATTGTCAAAAGAAAATGTTTTGGCCCGTTCCGCAACGTAGGACGGCGCTTTCTCCTGAACCAACGATTCTCCACTAATATCGACAATCGTCGTATCCAGCAATTGTTCCATCTCGTCGATCATGGAGCCGAAAACTTCAGTAATTTCATGATTGCCGCGTTCTTCGACCTGTTTGCGTTCCATCTCATAATCACGGCGTTCCGCGTCGGAGAGACTGTTTTGACTGCAAAATCGATGTGCCCCGATAACGATACCTTCAACACCGGAAGGTACTTCCAGGGACTCGTTGCGTACATCTTCTCCCGCACGCCCGAAAATTGCGTGTAACAGTTTTTCTTCCGGTGTCAGTTCCGATTTACTCTTCGGCGATATTTTTCCTACCAAAATATCCCGATGATGGACATAGGTACCGACCCGAACCACACCGTTTTCGTCTAAATTGCGGAGTGCTCTTTCGCCCACATTCGGAATATCTCGTGTGAATTCCTCGCGGCCAAGTTTCGTTTCGCGAATTTCCGTTTCGAACTCTTCGATATGTATGGATGTATAGGTATCGTTCTGAACAAGTTCTTCACTGATAATAATAGCATCTTCATAGTTGTATCCACCCCAGACCATAAAGGCCGCCAGAACGTTTCGCCCCAAGGCGAGAACACCATGATCTGTACTGGCCCCGTCTGCAATAACCTCGCCTTCGGCAACCATTTGATCCAACTGAACGATAGGATGTTGATTTTGACAGGTCCGTTCGTTTAACCCCTCGAATTTACGGAGGACATAGGTATCCTGATAGAAATCGCTTGTAACCACAATTTTTTTGGCATCGACATAGGTAACTTTACCTACACGTTTGGCCTTTACCAAAAGACTGGAATTATGGGCGGCTTCAACTTCCAAGCCAGTACCAACGACAGGAGCTTCGGAAATCAAGAGGGGAACAGCTTGGCGCTGCATGTTGGAACCCATTAAAGCACGGTTTGCATCGTCATGTTCCAGGAAGGGAATCAGACCGGCGGAAACACCAATCATTTCGTTGGGCGAAATATCGATATATTCGACCTGTTTGACCGGTTGAGGGGTATAGTCACCGCGATATCGGGCCACAACCGTATTCGTAATGGGATCGGCAATTAATTCTCCCAGAATACCGGGCTCTGTACTCGGTTTAATCTTCGTATCGGCAGGAACCAGCTTGGCCTCGTGTTCTTCGTCTGCACGCAACCACACGACTTCTTCTGTAATTTTTCCCTTGTCGATACGACGATAGGGGGCAACCAGAAAACCGAATTCATCAATACCGGAATAAATGGCCAAACTGGTGATTAAACCGATATTCGTACCTTCAGGTGTTTCGATAGGACAAATACGACCATAGTGGGAAGAGTGAACGTCTCGAACATCGAAGCCGGCGCGTTTTCGATTTAAACCACCAGGCCCCAATGCGGATAAACGACGTTCATGGGTCAGCATGGACAGAGGATTCGTCTGGTCAACAACCTGGGAGAGTTCCCCTCGACCGAAGAAATAATCCATTGCGGAAGAAATAATTTTTTGATTGATAATACTTCGTGGAGTTGAATCTGCTTGAGACAAACGTTCTGTAGCCGTTCGACGAAGTTTAATGAATCCTTTACGAAGATCGTCGGCGGCGAGTTCGTCGATTGTACGGACACGACGGTTTCCCAAATGGTCGATATCATCAACGACAACGTCGGGATCTCCACCCCACAAGCGATTCAAATAGGTGATAGCCTGAATAAAATCGTTTGCCTGAAGTACCATGGCGTCCAGATCGACATTCATCCCCAGTTTACGATTCATGCGGAATCGACCGACACGGCCAAGACGATATCGGGAATCATCGAAAAATTTTTCGCGAAACAGATCTTTTGCCTTGTCCAAAATAACAGGACTTCCCGGACGCATTTTTTTATAAAAGAAAGTCAGAGCTTCTTCATGGGAATGCGTTTTATCTTCCATATTCAACGAATTCAGTAACAGTTTATTACGTGGATTATCCATAACTTCCACTTTACTGACTCCGGAAGTACATATTTCATCTGCCATAATCTTCGTGATCAACTGGCCCGCCTCGGCTATCACTTCGTCCGGATGTTCCGAATCGGAGGGATACTGAATCGTGGAAATGGTGACCTTTCCCTCGATTTTGGAAGAAGAAACTCCACCTTGAATTTTGACAATGGTTGTTTTATAAAACGTGCGTAATAAAGCTTCCGTCGTTCCATAGTCGGGATCCATTGCCCGTAAAAGTGTCATGATCGGGAATTTACTGCTCTGGTCGATTTGAACCATTAAGGTTTCTTTACGAGAAATAACCAGTTCGATCCAACTTCCACGTTCCGGTATGATACGGCATTTATAGGTTTTCCGGTTATCTTCCATTTCCAACATAAAATCGACCCCGGGACTTCGGTGAAGCTGACTGACAACAACTCGTTCCGCGCCGTTAATAATGAATTCACCGCCGCCAATCATAATGGGGAGTTCGCCGAGATAAACGTCTTCCTCCATAACCTCTTCGGAACCCGTCCGAACCAATCGAAGACGAACTCGAAAAGGTCGGCCATAGGTCAAACGAAGCTGACGACATTCATCGGTGGTAAATCGCGGTTTTTCCAAGTCATAATACAAATATTCCAATCGCGCTGTCTTGTCAAAACTCTCGATGGGGAATACTTCTCGAAGTACCGCCTCTAATCCCTGGTCCGGATTGCGCATTTCCGGTGGAATGTCGTATTGTAAAAACTTTTCATAACTCTTGGTTTGAAGGACGGTCAAGTCCGGTACAGAATAAATTGAACTTTGGCTGCCGAATTGACGAGTTTCGGTACACTGCAGTCTTCGTCGCGAAGTGGTAGCCATTAAGAGAATCCTCCTGATTGATTTTCTTATGATGATAGATACTATGTATACTCTGTTTATAAAAATCGCCGAACTATCATCATAACAGATACCTGTGTACTTTACAAGACCCTCCCCCATCGTTTTCGTGGTTTTCTTGAAAATAATTCAAATATTTTATGATTTCATCTGAAGTTTTTATTCTCAAGTCGGATGGGGGGCTCCTTTTTTCTATCTGATTTATCGTAAAATATCAATGTCGACCAATACCTTTTACTCCTGTTTGTCGTGTAAACAGAGTTCCATGTCTGTGTGTCTTTACCTTCTTGTATAAACGATTATTGTTCCATTTTTAAATACTGTTTTTTTAATAAAGTCTACCTGTTTTAATATTGTATTGATTGTTGGAACTGCGGACCATTACTAAAATAACAATAAAGGCGAGCGGATAGAGACTGCCGGACGCGATCCAGATAGGCCAAAATCCGAAGTGGTCCGCAACCCAGCCAATAACGGGACTCGCCAGAATCCCGCCAATTGTTCCAACCATTCCGGAGACACCAACGACAGTGGCAACCTGTCCTGCTGGAAAACGATCACCGATAATTGTAACGAAGTTGGTGATCCAGAAACCATGGGCAAACATCAACATTCCCATGAACGCAATAGCGATAGCGAGGTGGGAGGAAAATGTTACCAGACCGGAAACGACTGTAACCAGAGCGGCGAGGCCCATAATCATTTTTCGTGCGGTCAATGGGGAGGTGCCGTGTGCGACAAGCCTGTCGGAACAGACTCCACCAACGATATTGGAGACTCCTAGCGCAAAAAAAGGAATCCAGGTCAGACCGCCAATAGCTGCTAAAGACAACCCACGTTCAACGGACAAATATTGGGGAATCCAGAACATATAGAGATAGAAAACCGGATCGAACAGAAATCGGGCCAGGGATAAACCAATAACGTCTTTTCGTAAAATCAGTTGGAAGAAAGGTTCCTTTTGGACAGGCAATAAAATTTCTGTGGGTGTATCGTCAGTCTGAACCGGTTTTTTTACCCGTGCCAGGAAGAGGAACCAGATAATTGTCCATAAAAAACCGAGTAAAAAGGTCATAAAAAAAACATTTCTCCAGCCGTAATGATGAACGAGCCAAATAACAAGCGGGGGAGCAATAACGGCTCCGAGACTGACACCACCGATAGCAATACCCATCGCCCTGGCCCGTTGATTTTTTGGAAACCATTCCGATACCGCTTTTATCGCACCGGGAAAACAGGCTCCTTCGCCCGCCCCTAGTAAAAATCGGGCTAGTTCCAACTGACAGGGGGAACGAACCAGTCCATGCAGCCCACTAGCCAAACTCCAGAATAATACGGATAATCCCAGTCCCAACCGTGTCCCCAACAGGTCACAGAGACGACCTCCCACAAAAAACATAATGGAATAACTAATCAAAAAGGCGGTTGTTATCCTGGCATATGCTTCGTTCGACATATGAAATTCATTACAAATTACCGGCGAAACAACCGACAATGCCTGCCGGTCGAGAAAACTTAATGCCGTCGCCGCAAACAGCAGCAGACACAAAAACCATTTATAATATAACTTCATTATTATTTACCTGTCCTTAATTGTTACATATCTTTAATATTATCTGTCTTTAATATTACCTGTATTTAAATACTTCTGGTGTTTGAACTTTTTCAATGACCTGTTTATCATATCTCTTTTATTTTAAAGATATGATGTAATCATTCACGAACGATTTTGGAACCACGGATATCACGGATAAACACCGATAGTCTGT
>CAYUAP010000161.1:0-10122 GCA_964442735.1 uncultured Planctomycetaceae bacterium
CTATGTTTCAAAACAGGCGAGACGCCTGTTTTGGAGGATGCGGACGAGACGTCCGTGCTCCCAGGAATGCGTATTGATAACGTCCTAAAGTATATTTGACCACTAAATACTGTTTGACCATTAAATACTCTACTCAAGGTTGTTATAAAAGTCTATGTTTCAAAACAGGCGAGACGCCTGTTTTGGAGGATGCGGACGAGACGTCCGCGCTCCCAGGAATGCGTATTGATAACGTCCTGAAGTATATTTGACCACTAAATACTGTTTGACCACTAAATACTCTACTCAAGGTCGTTATAAAAGTCTATGTTTCAAAACAGGCGAGACGCCTGTTTTGGAGGATGTGGACGAGACCTGCCTGCCGTCAGGCATGGCGTCCGCGCTCCCAGGAATGACGTATTTATAACGTCCTGAAGTATATTTAACCATTAAATACTGTTTGTTCATGACATAAAAGCTGTTTTTCCTGTGTTCGAGGCTTCTACTGTTTCAGACGTTCTTTACGTTCTTTAATGATACCAAGTACTCTTTCTTCCATCTCTTGTATATATTTGGGAAGAGTACGATCGATACCCTGTTCAACAAAATTCCGTTTAGCCGGTTTGAGTGGAGGTACATCCAGAATCGTTTTCTGTCGTTCCAATTCCTTTTTGAGGCGATCAATATCATTCTGCATTTTGGGATCGGTCATGATATTTTTCATTTCATTGGGATCCGTCTTGAGGTCATACAATTCCCATTCATCAATGTCGTCGTAGAAATGGATTAATTTAAATCGTCCATCATAGATTCCTTCGTGTTTTTTCACAAGATGGGAGGCCGGGAATTCATAGTAATGATAATAGAAGGATTGGCGCCAATCGTCGGGTTTTTTACCTTCCAATAGAGGACGAAAACTTTTTCCCTGCATATCCTTTGGCACGGAAACGCCCGCGATATCCAAAAAGGTTTCGGCAAAATCCAATGGGGATACGATATCATGATTAACCGTATTTGGCTTGATATGATTCGGCCATCGAGCAATCAACGCCGTTTTAAACGATTGTTCGTACATAAATCGTTTATCGAACCAGCCATGTTCTCCCAAATAGAAACCTTGATCGGAAGAATAGAGAATAATCGTATTTTTATCGAGTCCCGTCTCTTTTAAATATTGAAGAATTTCACCGATACTGTCATCGACGGCAGAAGCGCAAGCAAGATAATCGCGCATATAGCATTGGTATTTCCATTGGGCCAGTTCTTCCCGAGACGGATTTTTTGCGAGTAACGCATGATAATCCTTGATTCGGGAATCGTACATTTCATGCCATAACTTTTTCTGCTGTTCATTCATATTATTATTGGGACCGTCCAATTTCAAATCGTGCAGATTCATTGTTTCGGCAATCGTCATATCCTGTTCCAAGGCAGCCCGGCCACGACCGCTGTAATTATCGTTAAAGGTCTCCGGGAGAGGAAATGTTTTGTCCTTAAACCGATTATAATATTTTGGAGTTGGCAGCCATTCGCGATGGGTTGCCTTGTGTTGACACATTAACATAAACGGTTTGGATTTATCCCGACCGTTCTGAAGCCAGTCCAGGGAACGTTTCGTAATAATTTCCGTCGTATAACCGATATGTTTGATCTTCTTGCCATTACGAATCATGACCGGATTGAAATAAGGACCTTGACCAATCAGGACTTCAGAATAATCAAAGCCGGGAGTTGCGTCACACAACAGATGCCATTTTCCGATAATGGCCGTTTGATATCCCGCCTTCCGCAGTATTTTGGGAAAGGTCTGTTGACTGTGATCAAAAGGAGCGGCTCCTTCATTGATCATAAAACCGTTTTTATGACTGTATTTTCCCGTCTGTACAACGGCCCGCATCGGCCCGCATAATGAATTCGGAACAACACAGTTGGTAAAAAGCATGCCTTCCTTCGCCAAACGGTCCATATTCGGCGTCAAGCCAACCTTGGAACCATACGCCCCTATCGACTGATACGCATGATCGTCCGTATAGACCAATATTATATTAGGAGGTTGATCTATTCTATTAGAAGGTTGGTTCTGCCCTACGGGCAACTGTTCGACTGCATGAAGCCCCATTATTCCTCCATAAAAAAGAAGGAATAGGGCTGTCACAAAAGCTGATAATTTCATTGATTTTTTTCTCCATAATAATTAAAGAGTGGTTCCGAAAACCTCTTGGGAGTACCGTGTACTAACACCTGTCTCCCATTTTTCACAGGAGTTCGTAAAACCGAAAAACATAAAATACGGATTTCAAGAGCCGTTCAAAATTTCACTATTGTACACAGGCTGATATGATATACTCAAGGTCGTTATAAAAGTCTATTTTTCAAAACAGGCGAGACGCCTGTTTGGGAGGATGTGGACAAGACCTACCTGCCGTCAGGCATGGCGTCCGTTCCCGGGAAATGCCGAATTTATAACGTCCTACAGTATAAAACCTGTTTTGTCTATTCCGAAAAATGTAAAGTTTAACCACCTTTTTCACAAAACAGACCTCTTTTGGCCTTGTTTTATGATGATATCTTTTCTATTTTTATCACCAGCCCATGAACAGGTGGAATTTTTTCGGAACCATTTTAATAAAATCGATTCCGAAATCACTCTATTTTACATTCTATTTTACACTCTATTTTATATCGGTATAGTGATTGGAGATTTTTGTGTGATTATCCAGAAGAAGCTGTGCCTCCGTCCATGCGCGTGCAATACAAGGATCCGAAGACTGTCCCGTCATTTTTGTAAACGTATTTATCGAATTACTATCGGATACATTTTGGAAGACATTTTGATTGGAATCTACAGGATCGGAAACGAAGATATCAGGCTCGACACCTATCCCGCTATAGGGATTACCTTTAGGAGAATAAAATTTTTCTGTCGTTAAACGAAGACCGGCCTCCTGCTGATTCTGGTTGGTACCGCGCAGCCGAATGAGAGCTTGTACCGTTCCTTTTCCATAACTTCTCGTTCCAATAATACGTCCGCGTGCGTTTTCCCGAATGGCACCCGCAAATATTTCCGAAGCACTGGCACTATTACCGTCAATTAAAACTAATAGAGGTGTCTTCCACGTTTGCGTCGTTTGGGCAAAATAGGGCCGATCCGTAAATCGACCTCTGGTTCGGACAATAGTTCCTTTATCCAAAAAGAGATCACAGACCTCTATTGCTTCCTGAAGAAGGCCACCAGGATTCTGCCTTAAATCTATGATCAGACACTGCATTCCCTGCTGACTCAAATACTCCAGTGCCGTTTTGAGCTCCGTTGCCGTTGTCTTCTGAAAACAGGAGATCTTTAAATAGCCAACTTTATTCCGCTGTTGATCGAAGGATAAAATCTGAACATTTTCGACACTGGGAACATCAACCCGTCGGCGTTCGACATTAATTTCCCGAACCTGTTGGTCCGAACCGGAAATCTTCAAGAGAACGAAGGTTCCTTCCTTCCCCTGAAGTAACATTCCGGTCTGCTCCGCATTACTGGAACTGTCCGTTCGAACTCCATTAATACTCAAAATACGTTCCCCTTTATGAAGGCCTGCATTTTCCGCCGGACTATGGGGAATTACTCGAAGAATCCGAAGTGCATCCCGTTCCATTTTCAACTCGACTCCCAAGCCAACAAAATGTCCGTCGATCATGGAATAAACATCCTTGATCTGCCCCGGCGTCAAAAAGGACGACCAAGGGTCCAGGGAACAGGTTATACTGCATACAAACTCCAAAATAACCGCATTCTGCGTTAAATACGTCTTTTCCGATAGTCGTTCGGCTATAGTGAAAATCCAATTTCGAAGGTCATCACAGGATCGAATATCGTTTTCTTTAACGATTTTCATTAGTTCGTTACAATAATCGCACAAGACTTTTGATTGTTCTTTATTAATATTGTACCGTTTCATAAAACCGGATTCGGTAAAGGCTGCTTCCAAACCGTCAATACCATGTTCCAGAAGTGTTTTCCATTCAGGAGTATCCACATGCCACGTTTGTATATTGGCAAAAACCTCGTTATAAAGGAATTGAATCTCGTCGAGGGAATTGTTTTCCAGAACATTGATGAAGGTTGGATCTTTATAGCGGTTAGCCACTTCCAAATAACATCGCGCTCTAACATAACACTTTTGGATATCACTGTTTTGAGGAAACTGTCGAACCGCCTTCTCAAAAAGATTACGCGCTTCTATCCAGTCTTCTTTATCAAACAGTTCACGACCACGCGAAAATACCGTATTAAGTTCATTTTTCTCTTTTTCCGTAACCAGAGGCGCAATTTGCGGCAGAGGTAAGGATTCATTCACTTTATTTGTTTCAACGGTAATCAATGGAGTAGGTACAGAAGGTGCCTTTTCACTTGTTTCCAACTTTCTTTCAGAAATTTCGGCTCCGAAAAGAACCATTTCTGTCAAAAAGAGAGTCCACAAGAAAAAGAGACCTCTTCTCCATTTCTCTCGATGAATCCAAATTTGCTTTATCATTTTAATTGTGTCTGACATTTCTTTTTCCGCCTATTGGGCATATCAATCATCAACACCACATACCTATCAATGGGTCAATCCTCCTTCAGGAAAAGAAGATTTCCCTCGTCAGATTCAGTTATCGCCCGTTTCAAAATGGTGAATTGACCCTGGAAAGTCAAAAAGACCTGATAAATAAAAGTTCGAGACAAACTCACCCATTAGGCAAAAGGTACGGAGAAACCTCAAGTTGACGAATGTTACGATTCTTTCTTTTGTAAAGATAGGAGCGAAAAGTAGTATTTCCCGTGTTAATCCTGTTTTAAGGAAGTCTTGACCTCTTTTTTATCCATAAATTATTACGCTTTTTATCTGGTTGACGTAAACTGTTTATTTTATCATAAAATCAGGTACTTCTTTAAGATAAAAACGAATCATATAAATGAAAATAGCCGACGTAACCGTTAAATATTATTCATTTTACCGCAATTAGTACAGGAAAAAGGAAGTTTGGTTTTTTATGAAAAAAGAGGTTATCCAGACTAAAGGTAATTAACGAATAATACCGATATTACAAAGCATGGTGAGAGAATGTTAATTTCACCTTTAAAATGTAACATGAAAAGGTAACAATGATTTTTGAAAGGCGGAATGAATCGGTACCCATGTTGGTTGCCGACAAAAATCATTGCGAGAAAAAAAATGAATGGAGTTGCCTGTTCAATACAATCTGTCGATCAAAGACCGAATTACCAATAAAGCAGGGAAATTGGTAATATCAAATGGGTCGAAGGTGGTCCGGAGAGGTATGGAAACCCAACTTACAAAGAGGTAAAAGAAGGAGAGTTTGCCCTATGAAATCCCGTATTTTTGCTATTTGTCTTGCAATTACAGCCATGGTAGGCGCTAATGTTTATTCGCAAGAGTGTGCTACATGCAGCGATGCAAGTCCTTGTATGACCTGTGCCACTTGTAAACCGTGTGAACTGTTTGGCGGCTTGAAGAATTTAATGTCCTGCCGGCCTTGTACAGAATGTGTTGTTTCCACTTCTGTTGCTCCGGCTTGTGCCCCCATAGCTCCGGCTTGTGCACCGATAGCGCCTGCATGTGCCCCGATTGAGGCATCTTGTGCCCCTATTCAAAATTGCTATGCCCCGGCTTGCCAGCCAAGATTTCGCCGGCTTGTGGATTTATTCCCGAGACACAACTGTGGTGGTTGTGACTCCTGCGTAGCTCCGGCCCCAAGTTGTGATGTCGCTCCAACTTGTGATACATGTGCCCCTTGCGCTCGACCTATTTTCGGTTTTTCACTGAAACGTAATCGAATGGCGTCTTGCGATGTTGCCCCAGCCTGTGATATTGCCCCAACATGCAATACTTGTGAAGCGGCTCCCGTTTGTACTACCGGTTGTGCGGCTCCTTGCTTGAAGCCTATACTGGTTAATGCCGTTCGCGTTCCTATTATTGGTATTCGCGATGCTTTCAATGGCCTCTTCACTACCCTTGCTGACGCAACCGCACCTCGTTGCGCTTGCAGTTGTGGTTTGCCAAGCTGTGGTGTTTGTGGTGATGTTGCTCCAGCCTGTGGTCCAATCAGTTACGAACAGTCCTGTGGTACTGTTGCCGTTCCGGCCCCTGCCACTACTTCCACCGCTGCTCCACTGCCAGCCAGCCCAAATAAAGCCAAGGCTGTCCAAACAAAATAACGATTCCTGATATGTTCTTTTTGAAAGTTCATCTTTCTAAAGGATTCTAAAAAGGATTCTAAAATCGAAAAAGCGTTCATAACCTTGATTGTGAACGCTTTTTTTTATTCCTGTTTCTGCGCTTTTCCATTCCAAACAAAATATTTCGATATTTTAATATTTTAACATTTTAACTATGGATGAATCTTTATTCCAATGTTTCGTTTATTTTTTTTCAAACAACCTGTTGCATAATAATAAAGTATCCTATAAAATAGAAAATTTATAGGGACAATGTAATCGTATTGTCTTTTAACCGGATTGAAGATCAAACAATTCTTGAAAAATGGAAAAACAGGCGAAACAATTCCGTTTTTCCGGCATTAGGAATTAGGCATTAAGAATTAAGCATCAGGAATTAATTGATACAATGATATCCGACCAGAAATATAATTAACCAACAGTCTTTAATATAGTTTTTCAGGAGTGATTGATGGCAAACGAAAACATCCATATTATTGGAATCGATTTGGGTGGAACGAATATGAAAATAGGTGTTCTGGACGATCAGGGCAAGACCATTACATTTTTAACGGCACCGACTTTTGTCGAACGTGGACCGGAAGACGCGACAAAGCGTATGGCCGAAAACGTTCACTTGGCGATTAAGCAGGCGGGTATTGCGGAATCTTCTGTCGTTCAAGTTGGTCTGGCCTCGGCGGGGACTTTGGATATACCGACCGGTATGTTGATTAGACCTTCAAATCTTCCTGGCTGGAACTTTTTCCCGATTCGTGATAAATTGTCGGAATACTCGGGGCTCCCGGTAACTTTTTCCCATGATGGTGCGGCGGCGGCTTTTTCCGAATATTGGATTGGCGCCGGCCAGAACGAACAGGGCTTGATTGTCTTGACCCTGGGAACCGGTATCGGATGTGGAATTATTTTAAATGGCCATATTTGGGACGGAATTCATAGTCATGCGGGAGAAAGCGGACACAATCTAATCGATATTTCAGAAAACGCTCGATGGTGTAAATGTGGTCAGCAGGGCCATTTGGAAGCGTACGCCAGTGCGACTGGCGTAGCGAATCGAACGGTGGAAATGATCGAAGCGGAACTCAAGAGTTCACTGTCCGAGCGTGTTCGCCAGGCGCCTCGTCGTGATGCTGTTCCGAAAATGGTCTACGAAGAAGCGGAAGCCGGTGATAAACTGGCCCTCAAAATTGTCTCCGATACCGCACGTTATCTTGCCTATGGTATTGTTTCTCTAATTCATACAATCGATCCATCCTGTATTTTAATAGGAGGGGCCATGACATTCGGTGGTCGTGATTCTGCTGTTGGCCGTATGTTTTTAGATACAGTTCGCGAAGAGGCCTGTAAAAGAATCTTCCTGCACTTGGCCGAACGAATCCGATTCGATTTCGCGCAATTGGGGGGAGACGCCGGTTATATTGGGGCGGCTGGTGTGGCTCGTCAGGAATGGGAAGAAAAAGGAATTCTTCGCAACTCCTGATTTACGGTATATTTATTCGTGTTTCGTTTCCATGGGAGGGTTGTCATGCGTATTGCTGAAATATTTTCTTCGAAACAGGGGGAGGGGGTCTGGACGGGGGTTCCTTCCTCTTTCATTCGTGTGATTGGTTGTAATCTTCGATGTTCCTTTTGTGATACCAAATATGCGTCCTGGTACCCTGAAGAGGGGGAGGAAATGACTTTGGAGGAAATTATCAGTATTGTTATGCGCATGGACCAAAAACATGTCGTTATTACAGGCGGAGAGCCTATGCTCTTTACGGAAACGATTTTATTAACGAAACTGCTTCGCGACATGAAGTACAAAATCACCATCGAAACTTCTGGGACCATGGATCTCCCCGTCGAATGTGATTTAATGTCTATTAGTCCGAAATTATCCAATTCGAATCCCCTTAATGCCACGTCGAAATTACGGCATCTTCACGAGACGAATCGATCGCATCCCGATATTGTGTGCAATTTGATTCACAATTATAATTATCAGCTTAAATTTGTAGTCGATGAGCCGGAGGATCTTCTGGAAATGGAAGAGTATATTGCCATGCTGGATGATGTTAATCCGAGTCATGTCTATTTGATGCCCTTGGCAACAGATGCTTCTGTGATGTGGTCTAAATCCGAATGGATTATTCCCTATTGTCTTAAAAGGCAATTTCAATATTGTCCGCGAATGCAATTGGAGTGGTATGGTAATCGACGAGGAACTTGATATGAAAATCAATCGACGGGATATACTTAAAAGTGGACTGGGTGTTTTGGGATCGGGTCTGATTTCATTGGGAAAATTGCGGGCGGAATCCTTTCTGGATGAAGTTCGTCCGTCTCCCATTTTACTTGATCCTCAAAATCCGGCGATACAGCTTAATATGGATCGTTGCGAGCGGTGTGGTGATTGTAAAGCCTTTTGTTCCGGCTATCAAACCGTATTGGATCTCAATCGGGAAGACAAATTTCAATGTGTTTATTGTGGTCAATGTACATTAATATGTCCGGGCCAGGCACTGACGGAGCGATATGTCTATCCGGAGGTTATGGAGCATTTAGACAATACCCAAAAAATCAAAATTGCGTCGATTGCGCCATCTGTACGGGTTTCGATTGGTGAATCTTTTGGTTTAATGCCCGGTCGTAATATTGATAGTAAATTGATTTCCGCTTTACGAGAAACAGGATTTAATTACGTACTGGACACCTGTTTTGGTGCCGACATAACAGTTATGACCGAGGCGGCAGAACTGGTTGAGCGTCTCAAACATGGTGTTTCCGGTCCAATGTTTACCAGTTGTTGTCCGGCCTGGAAGCGTTTTGCGGAATTGTTTTATCCGAAATGGGTTAAAAATATATCGAAAACGAAGAGTCCGTTTTTAATTCAGGGAGCACTGACGAAAACCTGGTTTGCCCGGAAGATGAAGTTGGATCCTGCCAAAATTATCCATGTTGCGATAGCCCCTTGTACGGGCAAAAAATATGAGATTACATTACCGGCGGCTAAATCGGCCGTGGCATGGCATGGAAATGGCCAATATCAAGACCTCGACTACTCCTTGACAACTCGGGAAACAACCCAGCTATTAAAGAGTCGGGGAATTTCCCGACTCTCCTCCATGGAAAACGGAAAATTCGATTCCTTCATGGGCGAGGCATCCGGGGCCGGATTGATTTTTGGTAATACAGGTGGTGTTCTGGAGGCGACACTTCGAACGGCCTATTGGATGCTCAATAAAAAGGATCCTCCGGAAATGCTCTTAAAATGGGATGATATTCGCGGCTTAAGATCGATTCGGACGGCGGAGGTCGATCTTGGTGATCGATCAATTTCTGTTGCCGTTGTTCATGGATTGGCCGCTATTCGTGCCTTTTTATCCGACCTTGAAAAGAGTGGGCGAAAATTCGATTTCGTTGAAATGATGGCTTGTCCGGCGGGCTGTATTGGTGGCGGGGGACAACCGCGATCTACCTCCGATTATGAAAATCTCTGTAAACGACGTGCTGCCGCACTTTATCAACTCGATGAAAAAGACTCGATTCGTTTAAGTTATAATAATCCTGACGTCCAACTTGTACAAAAAGAATTTCTCAATAACGACAAAAACAAACAACTACTAATTAGTGAATAAAAAATATTTTTAAACCACGGTTATACATACATAGCGTTATACTGCACGACATTATACTGCACGACGTTATATTGTACGATGTTATATTGTACGACATTATACCGCACGACATTATAAATTTGGCATTTCCCGGGAGCGCGGACGCCATGTCTGACGGCAGGCAGGTCTCGTCCGCATACTCCAAAACAGGCGTCTCGCCTGTTTTGCCTATTTCGGAAAACGTAAAGTTTTAACCATCTTTTTCAGTAACCATTCACGAACGATTTTGGAACCACGGATATCACGGATAAACACAGA
>CAYUAP010000162.1:0-10115 GCA_964442735.1 uncultured Planctomycetaceae bacterium
TCCGTGAAAATCAGTGTTATCCGTGGTTTCACTTTATATCCGTGAACGGTTACTCGAAATGTTTGTTTTAGAAATGTTTGTTTTTAGGGAGATACAGGAGGGTATCTGTGTTGTCGGGAGACCTGGAGCGATCCGTTTTCAACGTAACACCCATCGTTTATAAAATTGATATTTCACAAACATGGCAATGTCGGACAAATTTTTGACGGTGTTATAACCGTGTTTACAGTTTCGGAGACAGACAGTACGGTATTCCTTCCTCCGAAAAATATTATAAAAATAGGTGATCCGGTACAGGTTGCAGAGAATCGCAATAAAAGTATAATATTTTCATACCCATCCCTTGTAATCGAAGTTATTATAGTAAAGGGAGCATATTTTCCGGAAGAAGTTGTCTTCTTTTGGTTTGAATACTGTTTTAAATTGCAGAATGGAGTTTATTGATTATGTACGAACATTGGTTATCGGAAAGAGCTAAATCGTTTGAATCTTCCGGGATTCGGAAGGTTTTCGCATTAGGTGAAAAGTTGTCGAATCCTATTAATTTATCGATTGGACAGCCCGATTTTGACATGCCGGCAGAGGCACGTCAGGCGGCGATTGAGGCGGTTAATTCTAAAAAGAGCGGTTATACACAGACACAGGGACTGACGTTGTTGGTCAATCAACTCCAAAAAGATATTGACGCGAAGTACGGTCACGAGGATCGTAAAGTATTTGTTATTAGTGGAACAAGTGGTGGTCTCCTATTGAGTGCGCTTGCCTTCCTGAATCCGGGTGACGAAGTTATTCTGTTTGACCCCTATTTTGTTATGTACGAATCGTTAATCAAAATGAGCGGAGCGATTCCGGTTTTAATAGATACCTATCCCGACTTCAAGTACGATGTGGACAAAGTTGCGGCGGCAATAACGCCCAAGACGAAAATGATCATGTTCAATTCGCCTGCCAATCCGACCGGACATCTTGCGTCTCGGGAGGAAGTGGAAGGTGTTGCCAAACTGGCTTTGGAGAAGGATATCCTTCTTGTCAGTGACGAGATTTATGAATCGTTCTGTTATAGTGGTACCTTTATTTCTCCAGCCCAATTCAATCCACAGACCATTGTTATGGGGGGATACAGTAAATCGCATGGAATGCCCGGCTGGCGAGTTGGTTTTGTTCACGGACCCCATGAATTAATAGAGACCATGCTTAAGTTTCAGCAGTATACTTTTGTCTGTGCGCCCCAAGTGGCTCAATGGGCGGTTCTAGGCGGCTTGAAGTCCAATATGCAGCCGGAAATAGATCATTACAAACGTAAACGCGATATGCTTTTGGATGGGTTAAGTGATTTATACGAAATAGCGCAGCCGGACGGCGCGTTCTATATGTTTCCGAAGGCTCCTTGGGGGACGGCTTCGGAATTTGTGGAAACAGGTATTAACGAATACCAACTTCTGGTTATACCAGGTAACGTCTTTAGTGTACGTGATACCCATTTCCGTATTTCATACGCCTCGTCGGATGACATGATCGTTCGTGGTATTGAAGCGATGCGTAAATTGGCGAAACATAAAGGTTAATTTAGAGACAGGAAAAATCATGACAAAAAAATGTGTTTTAGCATATTCGGGAGGTTTGGATACTTCGGTTATTCTTGGATGGTTGATGGATCGTGGTTATGAAGTTCATGCCGTTTATGTCGATTTAGGTCAGCCGTGTGAAGATCGGGAGCAGATTCGTAAAAAGGCAGAAAATATAGGAGCGGCCTCTGTTCGTTTTATTGACGTTCGAGACGAGGCGACTCGGGATTTCGCATTTCCCATGATTCAATGGCAGGCGAAATACGAAGGTGTCTATTTACTGGGAACGTCCATAGCGCGTCCTCTCATTTCCAAACGAATGTTGGAAGTTGCGAATGAAGTTGGTGCCACTGCCTATGCGCATGGGGCAACTGGTAAAGGGAATGATCAATGTCGTTTCCAACTTGCTGCAGAAGCGTTGAACCCCAATATAGAAATAATTGCGCCATGGCGAATCGACGAATTTCGCGCCCAGTTTCCTGGTCGTTCAGAAATGATCGCCTATTGTGCACAAAAGCATATTCCAGTAAAGGCGTCTGTTTCGAAACCCTATTCCTCCGATGAAAACTGCTTCCATATTAGTTACGAGGCAGGTGATCTGGAGAATATGGAAATTAACGGAATGAATAAAGTCGAATTTGGAATGTGTGTACGACCACAGGATGCTCCAGATAAAGAAGAAAAAGTCACGATAGCCTTCGAATCCGGTATTCCGGTTGCCGTCAACGGTCAAAAGCTCGGCCCCTATGAAATCGTTAAAACACTCAACGAGATCGGAGGACGCAACGGTGTCGGTATTATCGATATGGTGGAAAATCGGTTTGTAGGTATGAAGAGTCGTGGTGTCTATGAAGCTCCCGGTATTACGGTCCTTTACGACGCGCATCGTTATGTAGAACAATTAACTCTGGACCGTGATTTAACCCATCTCCGTGACCGACTTGCTCCAGAAGTGGCCGAAATGGTCTACTATGGGTACTGGTATAGTGCTAAAATGGATGCACTGCTTGCCTTTATTAAAGAAGCGCAAAAGCCTGTTACTGGTGAAGTCACTCTTTCCTTGTATAAAGGAAATATTATTGTTGAGGGACGAAGAAGTCCGAATTCGCTCTACGATGAAGGTATTGCAACCATGGAAGGGAGTAACGCTTATAACCAAGACGATGCTACTGGTTTCATTCGTATTCAAGGTCTCCCCTATCGAGTTCAGGGAAAAGTACGTCCACGAATGTAATTGTTAATAGTCTTCAAAATTAGTCTTCAAAATGGGTCTTCAAAACACTGTCCGCCGCATAACGTTGGCGTGTGTTTTGAAGACAATAACCTATATAACTTTCGGTCACTTGCTTTCGTCTTCTCCACGTAATGTCAATTAGGTCAAAAGAGGAACAAGGGATCGTGTTTTTGAAGTGTCACCTGATGAACTTTCGAAGACGGGTTCTATTTGGTATTTTCATTTCTTTTACAATTTTATACTTTAGGACGTTATAAATTCGGCATTTCCTGGAAGCGCGGACGTTTCGCCCGCATCCTTCAAAACAGGTGCCTTGCCTGTTTTAAAAAATAGACTTTTATAACGACCTTGAGTATATCGATGATGTATAATGATGCCAATCAGAATGAAAATGGCATTACTTCATTGTACCCAACTCGATTTTGGAAGATTATTGTTCTTAATATTATGTTTTTGGTTATCATTTTTTTAATGTTCCATAAACAATACAAGTCTGTCTCTTGAACAAAGGACGAAGATTTATCTGTATTATACTGTACGACGTTATAAATTCGGCATTTCTTGGAAGCGCGGACGTTCGCCTGTTTTATTCCCCTGAATGAACTCCTAAATGAAAGTGTTGTCTACAACTAGTGGACGAGATGTTTGTTTGCTGGTATTGTCAAACAAATAGAATCATAGATCATACCCCAGGATTTATATTTTTTGAAAAAAAGATATTTAATTATTTATAATTGATAAATTGTTTTTTATTTATATTTCCTAAATTATGCAAATTATCAAGTAAAAATTTACTGTAAAGGCAATTTTGGACTGGACAAAATTCCTTTTCCGATTATTATAATGTAAAAATGGGGAATTCAGCGTGTTTTAGCAATATCTAATAATTATAAAGAGAAAGGCGCTTGAGCTGATGAAGTGTATAGAAATAACCAAAGGCCTCGATCTTCCATTAGCGGGAGAGCCGCAGCAGCAAATAGATCCTGTAGTCAAGCAGGTAAAGCATGTCGCGGTGACAGGGCCGGATTATGTAGGCATGAAACCAACGTTTTATGTTGAAGAAGGTCAACAAGTGTTGGCCGGTCAGATTTTATTTGAAGATAGAAAAAATCCGGGAGTATTTTTTACCTCGCCCGGAGCTGGTGTCATAAAAAATATCTATCGTGGAGAAAAGCGTTCCTTCCGTTCGGTGATGTTGGAGCTTAACGAAGGAGCGGAAGCGTTTCAATCGGTACCGTTCGAGCATTTTGAGTCGGAGAAACTGGATGCTCTTTCTGTGGAAAAGACGAAGGAGATCTTGTTGAAATCAGGGTTATGGACAACTCTTCGGACACGTCCGTATAGTCGTATTCCGCGAACGGACTCAATACCGTCTTCTCTTTTTGTGAATGCGATGGATACCAATCCGCATGCCCCGGATCCGGAGTTGATTATTAACGAACGTGCGGACGATTTTGTCAATGGTCTTCGTGTTTTGAGTCATATTTGTGGTCAAGGGATCTGGCTTTGTCAGCGTCCGAATGCCCGTATTCCAGGGTTGGCCATTGAGAAGGTCGAACCGGTTGCTTTTACGGGTCCGCATCCGGCGGGACTTGCCGGAACCCATATTCATTATTTGGATCCGGTTGGCCCAGGCAAAACTGTATGGACAATTGGTTATCAGGACGTTATTGCAATTGGTGAACTCTTTACGCGCGGATGTTATCCGATCGAACGTATTGTATCTCTCGCGGGTCCCATGGTTGAGAATCCGCGTTTGATTCGAACCCATATTGGCGCCTGTCTGTATGAACTGACGAAAAGCGAATTGAAAAAAGGTCCGGTCCGAATTATTTCTGGAAGTGTTCTATGCGGTCGAAAACTGGAAGATAACGGACTTTGTTGTTTGGGACCCTATGTGAATCAGATATCCGTTATAGGTGACGACGATCCTCGTGAACTGTTTGCATGGACCTTGCCCGGATTCAGAAAATTCTCCATTGCCGGTACGGTTGCTTCCCGATATCTTCCACGACTTCCATTCCGCATGACAACGGCGGCCCATGGGGCCCATCGTGCCGTCTTCCCCTATAATAAAATGGAGGATGTTATGCCTCTTGATATTTTACCCACCTATCTATTCCGCGCGCTGGAAAATGAAGATATTGATAATTGTGAAAAACTGGGTGCGATGGAGCTTGACGAAGAAGATGTTGCCTTGTGTACGTTAATAGATCTTGGTAAAAACGACTATACCACATCGCTTCGCAAAATGCTCAATACCATGATGAAAGAGGAGGAATAAACGGTGAAATTCTTAAAAAATATTCTCGATCGTGTGGAGGAGAAGTTCTTTGCGGAAGGAAAGTCGCTTGCGTTTTTCCATCCTCTTTTTGATACATTGAACATTTTCTTCTATACTCCGAAGCAGACCACGCCGGGAACATGTCATGTTCGTGATTGTAATGATTTCAAACGAATGATGATTACTGTGATGTATGCGTTGATTCCCTGTGCCCTGTTAGGAATGTACAATGTCGGATTACAGGCCAACCGTCTCATGGCGATCAATGGAATTGAGGCGGCCACAGGCTGGCATGGTTTTATTTTGAACTGGCTTAATGCCTGGCTCCCCAGCATTGGAATCAATCTTTATAATGAATCGGCCTTTAATATATTGGGTTGTTTTATTCATGGGGCCGTTTATTTCCTGCCACTCTATATTGTATCCTTCGCTGTTGGAATTGCCTGGGAACTGTTGTTTGCACTGATTAAAAAGCACGATATCAACGAAGGCTTTTTCGTGACAGGATTTATTTTCCCATTGACTCTTCCTCCAAATACACCTTTATGGCAGGTTGCTATTGCCATTTCGTTCGGTGTTATTGTCGGCAAGGAAATTTTCGGGGGGACGGGACGTAACTTCCTGAACCCGGCTCTTGTTGCGCGTATGTTTTTATTTATTGCCTATCCAGGTCAAATTTCAGGGGATAAAGTCTGGACGACCATTGATGGTATATCCAAAGCGACTCCACTGACCTGTGCAATGAATCCCGACATGGCTACTGGTGGTCTGCGCTGTCTGACCTCTAACGGTTATTCGATGATGGACTGCTTTATCGGAACCATACCCGGCTCCATTGGCGAGACTTCAACTTTAGCCTGCCTGATTGGAATGGTCTTTCTGCTCTTTGTTGGTGTGGCTTCCTGGCGAATTGTTGCGAGTGCGTTTGTCGGTAGTTTTGCTTTTGCTTCCTTTCTCTGTTTTGTGGGAAGTGATACCAATGCCGCATTTGCCTTGAATCCTTTCTGGCACTTGGTTTTGGGCGGTTTGGCCTTCGGTGTTATTTTTATGGCGACGGATCCGGTTACGGCGGCTCTAACCAGAACAGGCCAATATATTTATGGTGCCTTGATTGGTATTCTGATTATTATTGTTCGTGTTTTGAATCCCGCCTATCCCGAGGGAACGATGCTGGTAATTTTATTCGGAAACGCATGTGCTCCGTTAATTGATTACTTTGTCGTTCGGGCGAATATTAACCGACGTATGAAGCGTCTTGCCGAGTAGGAGAAGGGACAGAAATTACAATGGGAAAAGATTCTATTTATAAAACATTTGCCGTAGCTGCCTGTGTTTGTATTGTCTGTTCGATTATCGTAGCCGTTACAGCGACAATGTTAAAGGGCAAGCAAGAACAAAACAAGCTGTTGGACAAGCAATTGAACGTTCTTCGTGCTGCCGGTCTGGTGGAGTCAAACGCCAATCCGGGAAATGCCAAGGTCGCGGAGCTTTTTGCTGATATCGATCAGGTTGTGGTTGATCTCGACAAGGGCGAAACTGTTAAAGACGTTGATCCGCAAAAGATCGACGACTCTGATGTTTCAGTGATTTCTGGCGATAACGATATTGCGGGTATTAAAACCCGTCCCAATAAAGTTGTTGTCTATTTGGTCAAGGGCGAAAATCAGCAATTGGAAACAATTGTTCTGCCGATTTACGGTCGAGGCCTCTGGTCGACGATGTATGGTTTTTTGGCCATTAAGAGTGATTTAAAGACCGTAGCCAATTTAGTCTTTTATGATCATGGGGAAACTCCCGGTTTGGGGGGGGAAATATCCAATCCGGCCTGGGCGGGGAAATGGTCCGGGAAAACGGCTCTCAACGATACTGTTGTCCGCGTCATTAGTATTATTAAGGGAAATGTCGATCCTTCCGATGTTAATGCGGCGGAAAAAGTCGATGGTATTTCCGGAGCGACCTTGACTTGTAAAGGAGTTAATCAAACCGTCGAATACTGGCTTGGAAGTAACGGTTACGGTAAATACCTGAAAAATTTGAAGGAAGGGAAGTAACAATGGATCCAAAACTCAAAAAAATACTCGTCGAGCCGATTTTCAATAATAATCCTGTTATCATTCAGGTTTTGGGAATCTGTTCCGCTTTAGCGGTTACGACTCGACTTCAGACCGCATTCACAATGTGTCTGGCGGTAACATTTGTAACGGCATTTTCCAATATTGGTATTTCACTAATTCGGAAAATCATACCGGGCAGTATTCGAATGATCGTTGAAATGACGATTATAGCGACCTTGGTTATCGTTGTGGACCAGTTCATTAAGGCGTTTTCCTTCAATTTAAGCAAGGAGCTATCTGTTTTTGTAGGACTGATTATTACAAACTGTATCGTGATGGGGCGTGCGGAAGCGTATGCCATAAAGAACAATCCGCTGGAAAGTGCTCTGGATGGACTTGGGAATGGCTTGGGATACAGTGTTCTTCTTTTATCGGTAGCGTTTGTACGGGAACTGTTTGGATTCGGAACGATTTTCGGTTTTACTGTTCTCAAGACGGTTAACACGGGAGGTTGGTATGTTCCGAATGGACTTCTGGTTTTGTCTCCCGGGGCTTTTTTTGTGATTGGATTCCTGATTTGGGCTCTGAAAACATGGAAAAAAGAATTAATCAAAGATTAAGGAGCGTGTTATCGTCCTTGTCGAAGAAGTTTCTTTTTTACGAGGCGCGATAGGAAGGAATATAAAAATGGAACATGTTTGTCGTATGTTTATAGAGGGCGTCTTTACGCAGAATCTGGCGCTCGTTCTCTTTTTGGGAATGTGTACATTTCTGGCCATTTCCCAAAAAGTGGAGACGGCCATCGGATTGGGAATTGCCGTTATTGTAGTTCAGGCGATTACGATTCCGATCAATAATCTGATTTTAACCTGTGTTCTCAAGGAGGGGGCGCTCTCCTGGACGGGAATCGACGCTCTGGCTACACTTGATTTAAGTTTTCTGACCTTTATCGTTTTTATTGCGGTGATTGCGGCCATGGTTCAGATTTTGGAAATGACGCTTGATCGTTTTTTCCCGCCTTTATATAATGCGTTGGGAATTTTTCTACCGTTAATTACGGTTAACTGTGCTATTATGGGCGGTTCGCTCTTTATGGAACAGAGAAGTTATAACTTTGGCGATAGTTGTCTATATGGCTTGTTTTCCGGACTTGGATGGGCATTTGCTATTGTGCTGTTAGCCGGTATTCGTGAAAAGACCGAATATAGTCGTCCGCCAAAGGCACTCAAGGGGATCGGACTGACGTTTATGATCGTCGGACTTTTAGCTATGGCCTTTTTGTGTTTTTCGGGAATGTAATAGGAGAGGATGACAATAATGGGTACATTTCAAGTTGTGTTGGCAGGTGTGATTGCCTTTTCCGTAATCATTCTCCTGCTTGTGGCTGTCATTCTGGGCGCAAAAGCCCTGCTGATTCCGGCGGGTGACGTTACGATTGAGATAAATGGCGATAAAAGCAAGACGTTGACAGTTCCCACAGGAGGTAAACTTCTGGGGACATTGGCCGATCAAAAGGTTTTCGTATCTTCGGCTTGTGGTGGTGGTGGAACTTGCGGTCAATGTAAAGTAAAGGTTCTCTCCGGAGGTGGCGACTTGCTTCCGACGGAACGAGGACATATGAATCGTCGCGAAATGAAGAATTATGTACGACTCGCCTGTCAGGTTGCTGTCAAACAGAATCTTCAGATCGAGATTCCTCCGGAAATCTTTTCGGTAAAGAAGTGGAAATGTACGGTTCGATCGAATCGAAACGTTGCCACTTTTATTAAGGAACTGATTCTGGAGCTTCCAAAGGGCGAAAATGTTAATTTCCGTGCTGGTGGATATATTCAGATCGAATGTCCTGCCTATGATATTCAATACAAAGGGTTCGATATCGAAAAAGAGTATCGTGGCGATTGGGATAAATTCAATATATGGCAATATCGCAGTGTGGTTAAAGAACCCGCGATGCGTGCCTATTCCATGGCGAATTATCCGCAGGAAAAGGGGATAATTATGTTGAATGTTCGTATTGCGACACCTCCTCGCGGTATGGATGTTCCTCCGGGTATTATGTCGTCCTACATCTTTAATTTAAAGAAAGGCGATAAAGTCACTATTAGTGGTCCCTATGGAGAATTCTTTATTAAGGATACGCCAGCAGAAAAGATTTACGTGGGGGGAGGCGCCGGTATGGCTCCGTTACGTTCGCATATTTTTGAACTGCTAAAGCATTTACACGCCAATCAAAAAATCTCCTATTGGTACGGAGCGCGAAGTTTAAGAGAGGCCTTTTACGTTGAGGAATTTGAAGAACTTGCTAAAGAGTTCCCCAATTTCTCCTGGCATTTGGCTCTGTCCGATCCTCTGCCGGAAGATAACTGGACCGGGTCTACCGGGTTTATTCATCAGGTTCTGTATGATGAATATCTTGCTCGACATAAAGCTCCTGAAGATTGCGAATACTATATGTGCGGTCCTCCCATGATGACCCAGGCCGTCGTAAATATGCTGGATAATCTCGGTGTTGAAAGTGAAAATATCAATTACGATAATTTCGGCGCCTAATATCCTGAATCGATTATTCTAAATCGATGTCTGTTAAAGAGGTCGGAACGTTTATGTTCCGGCCTCTTTTATTATCTTCTTGATTATATCAGATGGTGAACGTACCCTGATATTTGTACACAACTCTAATATAACGTTTACTCTAATTAATATAATGTTGGCTAATATACCGACAACGAGTTCGGTCACAATCAAAATGAAGAATAGGGCCATTGGTTCCATTATTTGTAACTATTCACGAACGATTTTGGAACCACGGATATCACACGGATAAACACAGATAGTCTGCCGTAAAATACAATATTTTACAATAGCAAACTAAACATTTTATCTATGATAATAAATAATTTTATCATAAAAAAGTTTGTTTGCCAGGGTGTAGCCTCCATTTTACGCAAGTCATTTGTCAAGATGGATAAAATATATAG
>CAYUAP010000163.1:0-10045 GCA_964442735.1 uncultured Planctomycetaceae bacterium
TCTGTGTTTATCCGTGATATCCGTGGTTCCAAAATCGTTCGTGAATGGTTACTTTAAATGTAGGAGATACTGTGAAAATAAAGTATTCAATTACACAAATTATAGCCGCACGAATATTCGTATACGGTAGTATCATTAGAAACAGGTTGTCTATTATGAACAAATATTTTTACTTAAAAGGAATGTTATTCGATCAATCCGATACGGGCACAATAAAATTACCTGAAGTCGAAGTGGCAAGACGTCAATATGTTTTTTTTATTTCCGTGGTTTTTATTTTACTTCTTTTGTTTTCATCGTGTAACCGTCCACAAGAAGATATATCAAGAGAAGGAGAGAGAAACGTTCGACGTCAGTTGGTTCAGACAGTACAAGTCCGTTCCAGTAATACGGAGGATAGTCCATGTTTTTCCGGAACGGCTAAAGAAGGACAGACCATAAAAATGTCGTTTCGTGTTACCGGACCATTGGTGGAATACAACGTGGAAATTGGCAGAAGGGTCAAAAAGGGAGAGGTACTGGCCAAGATAGATCCCCGTGATTTTGAGTTATCCGTCAGTCAGATCGAGGAGGAGCTAAAAGAGGCGAATGCCATATTGCGAGCCATGAAAACAGGAGCGCGTTCGGAAGATATTGCGGCATTGGAAGCTGCCGTCACCTCGGCGGTCGCGCAATTTCAAACAGCCAAAAAGAACGAAGAACGTTTTGCGAGACTTCTAACCACACAGAGTGTTCCACAGTTAAAATACGATGAAATGAAACTTCTTTACGATCAGGCAGGAGCGGCACTGGAATCGGCGCGTCAAAATCTTAATAAAGGGAAAACAGGTGCGAGATCCGAAGACATCGAAGCAATGAATGCCAAAATAGCAGGACTAAACGTTCAACTTGTAAAGGAACAAAACGCGCTTGCAGATATATTCCTCTATGCACCGTCCGATGGATATGTTTCGCAAAAATATGTCGAAAACAGAGAAATTATTACAAAAGGGATTCCCGTACTCGCTTTTACCAACGCGGCAGAAATACGTGTTCAAACGACGATTCCAGAATCCTTGCTGGTACGACAGAATGAATTTGTCGGATATGATTGTGAATTTGAATCATATCCCGGCCGAAAATTCAAGGCGAAGTTGAGTGAATTGGGACTAGCGCAACAGGCAGGAAAGCAAGGATATCCATTGGAAGTTACAATTGATTCCGATGAAAAAACGGCGATTCATCCCGGTATGACTGCAAAAATCACCATTCATTTGAAAAAACAGAAGACCGAATTTTTAATTCCTCTTGCCGCTATCGTCGGAGATGAAGAAATAACGTCTGACAATTCCGAAATCGGTGAAAAACATTCCGCGTCGGCCAAGTCGGAAAAAAGTTATGTCTGGTACGTTGATCCCCTAAATGAATCTTTAGTCAAAAAATATATTACGATTGTTCGTCTGGTTGATGAAGGTGTCATTGTCACGGGAGAGTTGAAGATCGATGATCGAATTATCAGTGCAGGAGCACGATTTGTTCGAGAAAACGAGAAAGTCAGGGTAAAATAATGCTGCCAAAATATGCTATTGAACATAAAGTTGTTATTTGGTTCTTTCTATTGGCATTGACCGGTTGTGGATTATTCAGTTACTGTACCCTAGGACGTTTGGAAGACCCGGAATTTTCCATAAAAACGGCATTGGTCATTACCGTTTATCCTGGGGCGGATGCAAAAGAAGTCGAAGAAAATGTAACGGACATTATTGAGACAGGGGTCTATCGACTCAAAAATGTCGAGAAACTACGTTCGTATTCCAAGCCGGGTCTTTCGGTTGTATACGTTGATTTATTCGAGTCAACCAAGACAAGTGAACTAACCGTTTGTTGGAATGAACTTCGAAACAAGATGAAGGAGATCCAACGCGATCTTCCTCCCGAAGCATTACCTCCTGTCGTTAAGGATGATTTTTCCCAGGTATACGGTATCGTTCTGGCTTTAACTGCCGATGATGGCATTTCCAATGCGGACCATCTTGATACCGCAAAAAAGTTGCAGCATCAATTCCGTCTATTGGGAGAAGTGGGACGTTGTGAATTATGGGGATCTCCGACCGAAGCGATAGAAATTGAGATTTCACGGGCACGTATGCGTGAACTAGCCATACCCCCCAGTATGATTTTTACATCTATCATAACGCAAAATCTTTCTTTGGGAGCAGGAGATATGGATATCCATGGCGATACCATTCGTTTGGTTCCTCCGGGGAAATTTCAATCGGTGCAGGAAATTGGCGAGTTGGAAATCGTTGTTTCAGGGGCAGGTACAACGGCAAATATTCTTCAAGGAGTGCTGGAAAAAGCGGATCCATCCGGAATGGTTTCGGCAATAGCCAATCAAGAAAGACAAAAGATAACGAATACATCTATAGGCGGTACAACCGGGACGATCAAACTGAAAGATATAGCAACCATACGTCGAGTAAAATCGGATCCACCATCAGAAATATGTCGATTTAACGGGAAGAACGCAATAGCCGTAGCCGTAGCTCCACGTTCTAACGGTAATGTTGTTCGAATGGGAGAACAAGTCAAAAAATGTTCCGAAGAACTAATGGCAACACTTCCAGTAGGATATGGTCTTGAAGTGGTTGCGTATCAACCCGAAAATGTGACCCAATCGATCAAGCTTTTTATGAAAAATCTTTACGAAGCGGTTTCCATCGTTATGGTTGTTGTAATGGTTGCGTTGGGTATTCGCAGTGGCTTGATAATATCTTTTAGTTTAATTGTAACGATATTAGCGACACTCTGTTTTCTTCAGCCGCTTGGAATCGTTCTTCAACGAGTATCGCTGGCGGCATTTATTATTGCGCTTGGTATTTTGGTCGATAATGCGGTTGTCGTTGGAGATCTGATTATGGTCCGAATGCGGCGCGGCCTGGACCGTAAAGAGGCTTGTATCGAAGGAACGCAACGAACGGCAAAGCAGTTATTTTGGGCATCTGTGGTCGGAACACTCGCCTTTTTACCGGTCTTTTTAATTCCAATCAACGTAGGAGAATATTGTAAAAGTCTTTTTGTTGTAGTCGGGCTTTCTCTAATGCTCAGTTGGGTTATCGCGATGGTTCAACCCCCGGTATTTTATCATCAGTTCATGTTTATGAAACCCAATACTGGAAAAGATCCGTATGCCGGAATTGTTTATCGATTCTATCGAGCCATGCTGGTCTGGACACTTCGTCATCGATTCACCTGTCTGGCATTTATTTGTCTGCTATGCGTTGGGGCCTGGTTCGGTTTTCAGAGAGTGGAACAGAGTTTTTTCCCACGAGCGCAACGGAATCAGTTTATGATCGACTATTGGTTGGACGAAGGATCATCGATATATGCTGTTGAAAAGGATTTGTTTTCTGTAGAGGACTGGCTTTTAAAACAGAAAGGTGTTCAGTCGACGGCAACATTTATTGGAGGAGGACCTCCCCGATTCTATCTGTTATATGAGCCGGAATTTCCGAATTCCTCCTATGGACAGATTGTCGTGAACGTAAATTCTATTAACGATGTTGAACGCCTGATAGATCCGGTAGAAGAACATCTGAAAGACACCTATCCCCAGGCGAGGATTCGGGTTCAGAAATTTGCGATGGGGACACCGACCAATCATGAAGTTGAAGTTCGATTCAGTGGTCCCGATTCAGAAGTACTTCGTCAATTGGCGCTACAGGCGGAAACAATAATGCGCGAGTCGCCGTATGCAAAAACGGTGGACAATAACTGGCGTCAAAAGATCTTGACTCTTTCGCCGCAATATTCGCAAACACGGGGACGACGGGCTGGACTTTCCCGAACGAGTGTAAATCTTTCACTCCTTAATACGAGTCGTGGAATTCCGGTCGGTGTTTATTCTGAAAATGAAAAAAATATTCCGATCTTGATGCGCGGTTCCAAAGACGAACGTAACGATATTGTACACAGTGACAATATTCCCATTTGGGGACTGACAACGGAAGTGGCATCACTAGGGGAACTAATCTCCGCGACAAAATATATCTGGGAGAATGCGGAAATTTACCGTTATAATCGAGTTCCAACGGTTATTGTCGGAGCGGAGTCCAATAATTGTGTCTGGACAAAAACGCTTGAAGATATTCGACCGGCAATGATGGCCATTCCACTTCCCGATGGTTATACACTTAACTGGGGCGGACAAGAAGAGGAATCGATCAAAGCCACTACAAATGTTCTAGCCTGGCTCCCATTGACCTGTCTGATTATGCTGGCAATTTTGGTATACCTGTTTAACGATTTTCGACAACCTTTGATAATCATCTTGAGTATTCCACTAGCAATGATCGGTATTACTATTGGTATGTTGGTTATGCACAAAGTATTTGGATTCATGGCTCTTTTGGGAATTATGGGACTTCTTGGAATGCTCATTCGCAACGGAGTCGTTCTAATGGATCAAATTGATGAAGAACTTCAGTTGGCGAAAAAGAAGAACGGTTCGCCTTTCGAGGCAGTGGTAACGGCGTCCCTGGAGAGAATGCGTCCGGTAGTCGTGGCGGCAATGACGGTTATCGTTGGAATGATTCCACTATTGAAAGATCAACTATTTGACTCAATGGCTACAGCCATGATGTTCGGATTGATGTTTGCCACTCTGTTGACTTTATTTGTCGTTCCAGTCCTATACACACTGTTTTTCGGAATCAAACCGGAACCAGGGACAAAAGAAAAAGCGTAACGCCAGTGGAGGAGAAGGAGACCGAATATCAACCTTCCTCCAAAAAATTTAGTGTGTCATTTTCATTCCGAAAACTGTTGTCATACATGTGCAAAAACCCGTAATCAGGACAACATGGAACTTCATATTCCTCCTATTGATCAATGATTTCATTCTTGTCATGATTTCATTCTTGTCATGATTTCATTCTTGTCATGATTTCATTCTTGTCATGATGTATACCGGGCAGTCCAAATTATTTTCTTTTTGTAAAACAAGAGGCTAGACAAATTTTCATTTTTTCACGGAGGTGTTGGAAGAAGGCATAGAGTGCAGGAGTAAAGACGATACCGGCGATCGTGGCACAGAGCATTCCCGAAAAGGTTGTGATACCGATGGAACGCTGTGCCGAGGCCCCCGCGCCAGTAGCGGTGACCAGAGGGAGAACACCAAAGAGAAAACTCCAGGCGGTCATCATCACGGCACGGAAACGCAAATTTGCCCCTCCCAAAGCCGCATCCTGAATCGTGTCTCCCTTTTCGCGCTGTCTCTTGGAGAATTCGACCATCAGGATCGCGTTTTTCGCCGCCAGTCCGATCAGCATGACCATTCCGAGTTGGGCGTAAATGTTCAGACTTGTTTCGGTGAAATACAAGCCCAAGAGAGCGCCAAGAAGTGCGAACACCACCGAAAACATGACCGGGATCGGAATGACCCATGATTCATACTGGGCGACCAGAAAAAAGTAGGCGAAAAGCATAGCAAGTGCCATCAGGAAGACGATTTGCCCCTGATTTTGTTTTTCCTGATAGCTCATTTCGCTCCATTCGACGTGATATTGCGGAGGAAGTTTCATTTTTTCAATGATTTTAATCAGTTCCAGGGGGGCGGTTTTTCCAGCCGTCTGCGCGTTGATATTCGCACATTCCATCTTTTTAAAGCGTGTTATTTCACGAGGGCCGATAGAATAATTCAATTTACCAACCGATCCTAGCGGAATCATTGCGCCGTCTTTGCCCGGAAAATGGATTGCCATAATGTCATCGACGGTCGAACGAAAATCGGACAAAGACTGAACGATCACTTCATAGGTTCCTCCACGCATATTGAAATCATTGACATAAAAAGACGCGAGTTTATTCTGTAGTGTCGAAAAGATTGTTCCGGCAGAGAGTCCGAGTGATTCAGCTTTTTTGCGGTCTAAAACCAGATAAAGCTGTGGTGTATTAGCGTTGAAGCCTGATAAAACGCGGCTAGTTTCCGGCATGGCAGCGAGTTCTTTTACCATTTTATCAGCAGTTTCTGCCAATGCGGTCGGTTCCACTTCACCAACCGCACAAAGTTGGAATCCAATACCTCCCAAACGGCCGAGTCCCCGAATGGCAGGGGTCTTAAAACTGACAATTTTGGCGGGGAGAATATCTTTCGTCCGTTTTTGAATTTCGTCGATAATATTGTCAATTTGCAGATCCGGGGTCTGGCGTTCATCCCAATGGGACAAGCGAACAATTCCCTGGGCACAGTGTTCCCCCGTCCCGCTCATTGGCGCACTTCCGGAGATTAGCATAACCGCCCGAACACCTGGGATATCTTTAATACGTTCATATATTTCATCGCAAACCACATTGGTTCGTTCCAACGTTGCCCCTTGTGCCAGTTCAATATTCATCATAATCATTCCCTTGTCTTCGTCCGGCAGAAAAGTTTCCGGGACACGCGAGCGAATGGCCCAGGCCAGACAACCGACACCTAAAAAAAGAATGATAGTAACAAGTCCGTGGCGAATTAAAAAACCAGTTGAAGCGAGATACAGGTTCCGCAGGCAGTCGAGAAAGAAATTAAACGGGCGGAATAAAAAGGGGGCACGATCGGCCGGAGTACGGAGGAGAAGAGAACAGAGGACCGGACTGAGTGTCAAGGCAACGGCGGTCGATAAACAGAGTGCAACGCACATCGTAAAGGCGAATTGCAAATACATCTTGCCGACCATTCCTCCATAAAACACAAGCGGAATATAACAGGCGACCGTTACCAACGTTGTCGCGATAACCGCAACGGTGATCTGGCGCATACTCTTTTTTGCGGCTTCTTTTGCTGAAAGGTTTTCCCGAACCATTAGAGTCTGTGTATTTTCGACGACCACGATTGCGTCGTCCACGAGCGATCCGATAACAAGAATTAGTCCAAACATCGTTAAAATATTAATTGTATAGCCGAATGCGTAGAGAAAAATCAGTGTTCCTGTCAGCGAGATCGGAATGGCGATTGCCGGAATCAGAGTTGCTCGCCAATCCTGCAAAAACAGATAGGTAATCAAGACGACCAGAGCCAGCGCGATGAAAAGTGTTGAGACGATCTCTTTCATAAAGACCTTCGTGAATGCGGTTGCATCGTTAGCTATTTCGCAACTAACTCCTTCGGGAAGACGTGGCATCCAGTCATTCAATTCCGCTTTAACCCGTTCGACCGTTTCCAGAGCGTTCGCCTCGGGCGACTTGTAAACACTGAAATCGATTGCTTCCCGACCGTTGAAGACGGCACGGCTGGAATATGATTTCGATCCGATTTCCACACGAGCAATATCTTTCAGGTAAATCATTCCACCACTATCAGAGTCGGAACGAATGACGATATTCTCGAACTCTTCTGCTGTTTTCAAACGACCCTGAACATTGAGTTTATAATAAAGATACCGGTTACTGTATTCCGACCCGACAGTTCCTGCCGCCGCCTGAATATTTTGCGATTCGATTGCTTTTGTTACGTCAGCAATACTAATTCCGAGTCCGGTCATACGGAGCGGATTGAGCCAAATCCGCATGGCGTATTCCTGTGATGCGGTAATTTCGGCAATTGAAACGCCGTCCAGGCGCATGACCGCCTCTTTAACGTTTTTCTCGATGTAATCCCCCAATTCCTGCAAGTTACAATGACGGCCATCTGTCGTGAATGAATACATTGTGAGCATATCACTACTTCGTTTTTTGACCGTAATATTATGCCGAACAACTTCCGAGGGGAGCTGTGACTCGGCTCGTTTGACTGCGTTTTGCAGGTTTACCAGGTCCATGTTCGAATTCGACCCGGAATTAAAGGAGACCGAACAGGAGTAGGCCCCATTGTTGTTGCATGTGGAAGAATAGTAGAGAAGTTCGTCTACGCCGTTGATCTCGTCTTCCAGCGGAATAGCGACTGTTTCAGAAAGGACAGTGGCACTTGCGCCGGGATAACTAGCCGAAACGCGAATCGTTGTCGGTGCGATTTCCGGGTATTCCTCGACAGGAATTTTGCTTTTACACAAAATTCCGCACAGCGCGAGAACGATACTCAAAACGATGGCGAATCGGGGCCGGTCGATAAAGAAAGCCGAAAACATTATTTACCTCTCTTTCACTTTTGGAGAAATGGTATCGCCATCGGTAACTTTATGCGTTCCGTCCGTAACGACCTTCATTCCCGGTTCGAGTCCGGAATCGACCATTTGCACTCCCGCGTCGAGTTTTCCGCGAACAATGTATTGCCGATGAACAACGTTTTGCTTGTCCACAGTCCAAACATACGCCCCTTTAATATCCTGCATTATCGCTGTTGCTGGAACGGCAACCTTCGGAACTCCGACTTTATTGCGCAGTGTTACCGCAACTGTCTCGCCCGGTTTGAGAATTCGTTCCTCGTTCGGAAAATTGATAAAGACCTGTACGGTATCGGTATTTTCATCGGAAATATTTTCGACGTATTCGATCAGTCCCTCCTCGTCATATTTGTCGTCATTGGCAAGTGTTAATTCCACCGTACCATTTTTACAAATAGTCGAGGAATGACCGTCGAACATATTGAGATAATCCCGATTACTGATTGAAAATCGAACGCGAATAGGTGAAGTTTGCACCAGAGTCACGAGTATTCCCGAAGTTGGCGTAACGTAATTTCCCTCGGTAAATCGGTTTGTCCCGATTTTTCCCTGAATAGGCGCGACTATTTTACAATGGTTCAGGTCGTCTTGTGCCGAAAAGAGGTCCGCTTCGGCCGCAGCCAGGACCGCCAGAGCCGCATCCCGAGTTGCCAGTGCGCTTTCCATTGAATCTTTACTGACCGTCTGGGTGTCCGAAAGTTTCTTGTTTCGTTCGAAATCGTTCTTCGCGTAGGCGACACGAGCTTTGTATTCGGCGATCTTCGCTTCGGCATTTTTTACGGCGGCCTCGTATTTTATAGAATCAAGCGTATAGAGGACCTGTCCCTTCTTGACAATCTCGCCGTTTTTAAATCCGACCGACATAATCTCGCCCCCCACCCGCGCGACCAGATCGACCCGAGCTACGGCTATGACCTTGCCCGGATACTGCAACGTTTGAAAATCCTCTCCCTGCATCACCGTGGCAACCGGAACCATTGGCGGCTCTTGCGCCGCGGAGAGAAAAACAACACTTGTTAGAAAGACAACATTTGTTAAAAAAACAATACTTTTAAGACAAATCGAATTTTTCATTTTTTACCTTTTTTACTTCACAACGGATGGTGATTTTCGTAGAAAAATGAGGTCAGGAACCACCGAGAGAACCACAGAGAGAACCACCAAGAGAATCGCCGATAGAACAACCTGTAAAATCGCCGGGTTCAAACTAGTCCTGGCTGAATTTTGACCGAAGTATTCCCCATGGAAGGGAGTGGTGTTTGAAGTGTATCGACCACACAGGTATCGGCAAGAGAGATAAAAATAACGAAAACAAGCTGTCAACCAAATATGCGCTTCCAGCTTGACGGTGTTACTGCTCATTTTACAGACTCTTTATCGGCAAAGGGAACGGCCGCTTAAGCTGGAATTACGCCGAAGGCCACACGCTTTACACGATACGGAAAGATCTATTGCCAATAGTCTTTCCACCGCGAATATATCCAATATTATACAAATTTTACCATTTTTCCCACCCCCCCCATTAGAGAAAAAACGCGATTAAATTTTCGTGTACACAATTGTTCGACAGTAAAAATTCACGCTCCGAAAAGAAAGCCTGATAATTCAATATCAAAAGTAGACTTGAAAATGTCAGGTACCGGCCAAATTGGCCGAGTCAAATGTTGACAAGTGCAATATTGAAAACTGGTAGAACCATGATAAATATTAATAATGCAATCTTGTGATAAACAATCTGTGTTAATCTCTATTTTATCTATGTTTTATCTGTGGTTTAAAATAACTATATTTTGATGAATACCGACAAAATAGACTAGTGGAAGAGAACACTTTCATTTAGGAGTTCATTCAGGGGAATGAAACAGGCGAGACGCCTGTTTTCCCGGCAGTGCGGACGAGACGTCCATACGCATTAACTTAAATTCAAC
>CAYUAP010000164.1:0-9803 GCA_964442735.1 uncultured Planctomycetaceae bacterium
TAATGTTTTAATTACAATACTAGTAAACGGGTGGCGTAGCCCGTGAATAATTACATCGAGAGAAAAAAAAAGAAGAAAAAAACAAAGAGACAGTAAAACTCGTCGTTCGAATTCTACGTCAGTTTGTAACACAAGATGAAGAAAACCAAATAACCTTGATATCTTCCCGGAGAGCAACAAATGACATACAATGAAGCCATTGAATTTTTAAAAGCACATCAGCCGATGCCCAATACGCAAATCCATTATGAAGATGAGAAAAAAAACAGAGAATTGGAGAATCTGCTCACAACATGGTGCAATGTCCTTGAATATTTTATGGACAATCCTTGTGAAGAGAGCATTCCGTTGTTCTTGAATTCGCTTGGAGACTGTGATGGGTTAAGTTGTTATCAGGGATTGGTCCATTACGTTGAGAAATTTCCGCCAGATATTATCATTCCCTATTTTAAAGACGCGTTTTGTTCACCCTCTGAAATGATACGTTCAGTCGCTGCGGATTATGCGTTGAATATTGATTCCGGCTCATCCGATCTTATTGAAGCAATGCTTCCGTTGCTCAACGATTTGGACGACGAAGTCAGGTTAGGTACAATCAGTACATTATTCGCGAAAGCCGATGAAGGATTGTATGACTGGCGAAAATACGAGGACATCTTTATGCAGAACTATAACAAAGAGACGGATAGTGATATAAAAGAAATGTATGAAGAACTGTTCGAAGTGTAATCGTCTATTGACAAAGGTGTAAAAGATGGAAAAAATAGATTTTATCAATAAACTGTTTCATGATTCCACACTTGTGGATATTGACTTTTCTTCATGGCACAAGTATATCTCCCTTGTGTTTATAACCGGAGAATATCTCGGTGATGATTACCCGACCTGCTTTGTTTATGAACTCATATTTACCAGAGTTAAACGTTTTTCGATGGCGATATCCGCAGACGCCCCTTCCACTTCTTTTCCTTTTGTTAACTGGGAACTTGTAAAAGACTGTATGAAACCTGGATACTACCGACTGAGAGTTTCGGATCGTAACAGAGGTGATTGCAGCGGTTTTGAGTTGAATTTTGCCGATTGTGTTTTTCGAATGCTCGGAGATGACCAGTTATGTAATAGAATTAACCGCCTTAACAAACCTTTTTCAAAAGAAATCCGACAGGTGATTGATTGTCTGAAATAACGATATTACAACCACAATATTATACCACATTATTACAACATTGAGATGCACTAATGAGTTTTTTTATTTGTCTTTCATGTTCGAAACCAAAGATTCCGGAAGCAGAACTGTTTAACGAACCTTTTACACTTTTGAATATGTCCGAAACGCCGGTTGGAAAGATAACTTCCAGAGGTATTACAGACGATGTTCCGTTCATGGTCATTTACAGTTGCGATTCACATTCACTTATTAACAGAGCCGGTAAAGAACTCAAACACGCAGGACAGTTCATTAAGTGTCTGAAACGAGCTTGTCAACATTCCAAATCGGTATCACTGCTTTTGTTTTTTGCCAGGGGAAATATATATACGGAAAAAGTCAAAGTAAAAGAACAGCGAAAAATCACCTTGGAATCGTTTACAGAGGCATTTCCCGATATTGATGAAAATATCTTGTATATTGTCTATCAGGATTATTCACGAATACATCTTTTTGAGAATAATAATGCACCTTACTAATCAGGAACGTCTGACATTGGGACTCGATCCGCTTTCGGAAACTTGGGAACCGGTCGAACTGACCTCGTCACGATATATGGAGTACACGACTACTGCCTTGTTTGACGGAAATCGCATAAGAAAAATGATTCAAACAGGACCGAAACATTACCTGGAATGTTCACTAGATGAAACGACCTCGGACGATCGTCAATATATTTTACCCAAAACGAATCGTGGAAAGCCGCAAAAATTATCGTCGTCAGTCCTTGAAAAACGGACGCAACACGGAATGGTTTTGCAACTTATTCGAGGTTATCTTGATCTTTATAACGCGGATTCACAAAAAACCTTCATCGCGTCTTCCAATCCGGACGAATTGGGGTTGACGGGTACAATTGAATCGTCGGGCGACCTTAAAAAATGGGTTGAAAAATGGCATCGGGAATCGACACAAAAAGATATTGCGTTTATCCAAAACTTCGCTTCAGAAAAAAAAGTTCTTCATACTTTTCGGGAAGGCGATTTCTTTCGATATCGTTGTGGACGAAATCAGTATTTATACGGACGTCTTCTGTTCAATATCGATCATTTGCGAAAACAGAAGATCGAATTTTGGGATTGTATTATGATGAAACCGTTACTGATCAAGTTTTATCATATTCTTACGGAAGATCGCCTGATATCGATTGAACGGCTCCGACATTTAAACGCGCTTCCGTCGCAATATATCGCGGACAATAAGTTTCTGTATGGCGATATCGAATGTATCGGAAATATTCCCCTTGAAGATTCGGAACTGGATTTTCCTATTCACTTCGGTACGATTGAAAGAAAAGATTTCGACGAGAGTTGCGGCTCGATACTACAGTACAAGAGTATAGGGTCACAAAACGGGTTGAACGACGAATATGGAATCATAGAGTCTATGGACGCGAAGACTTTTTTCGCGCTCAAGCAAGAGGAAAATAAATCGACCTCACGTTCTCAGAAAAAGAGGTACAGTGGTGACGTTTATTGTTTTCAGAACGGCATGACTTATCACTCTTATTTTCCAGTTCTTTACGTTCCCTGGTTGAGACAATACAATTGTAACGGTATTGGGTTTGACCGTGATTTCTCTCTTACCACGTTGAGGAAGTGTATTGATTCTAACTCGAATCTTCCCTATTGGGAAGACACTCATTATGGACGAATGGGAGATCTTCGCAATCCGAAACTGAAGTCTGTTCTTATGAATATCTGCCATACTTTCAATATTGACATCAGTAAACTCGTTTACAAGAAAACGACTTATTCGCCGAATGAGAGCGAAATATCGGGAGACAAATCATGAACGCGCTATCATATCATGTTGAGGCAGGTAATGTTAAAGAAATCTTCATCGGATCAACAGGAATGACATTTTGCTGGTGCCCGGCAGGAAGTTTTCTTATGGGAAGTCCTTTATCCGAATTGGAACGGATGGAAGACGAAGAACAACATCAGGTAACATTTAAAATCGGTTTTTGGATACAGCAAACACCATTTACTCAAGAACAGTATCTACTTGTCGGTAAAGATAACAAGAGCATTTATCTCGAAAAAGACTTCCCCGTTGATAATGTCAACTGGTTCGATTGCATGAAAATTTGCAATTTTCTGAACTCAATGAAATCCGATTTTCCCGATTACGAGTTCCGTTTGCCTTCCGAACAGCAGTGGGAATACGCCTGTCGTGCGGGAACATCAACTCCTTTTAACTTTGGTTCCGTATTAAATGGGTATCAGGCCAATCATAATGGAAATTATCCTTATGGGACCAAAGAAAAAGGACCAGTAACAGGCAAAACAACAGCCGTAAAAAGTTATCTTCCAAACGCTTGGAATATTTATGATATGCACGGAAATGTCTGGGAATGGTGTTGCGACTATTATGGCAAAAGAGTCGATGTCAACGGATATATGCCTCGTGCTATGATAAAAGGAGGAAGTTGGTTTGATAATGCGATATCATGTAGATCGGCATTTAGAATCAGTGAATATCTGGATCAACCTGCATCGGATGAACGTGTACCAGGAAGAAATGGATTCAGGCTTGTTCTGAATTTCAAAGACAGAAATGACGATCGATAAGCATAATGAAACGTGTAATTAACTTGAATGGAATAAAATAATGCCAAATCTATCAAAAATTAATATCGAGAAAGAACGAACACCGGTACGCTTAAAGAGGGATATAACCTCAATTCTACGTTAAATTACGCAAGTATGACTGTTAAGCAATTTTTGTATTGCAACCATTTACAGATATAAACTCAAACCACGGATATAAACTGATTTTTACGGATAGTTTTTGGCAAACAAACTTTTTTATGATAAAATATTTATTATAATAGATAAAAATGTTTAGTTTGTTATTGTAATATATTGTATTTTACGACAGACTATCTGTGTTTATCCTCATTGTCGTCATTTGCTTCTGAAGAAATTTGTAATTCTGGAACAATACATTTGGCGACAAACGTCAACCCACTTATAATTTGTTCTCGAATTCTTAGTGTTGTATCATTATTTAATTCATGCGTATTCCAATAAAATTTATTCCTTTTACCATTTGAGATACATTTTTTGTTGTTATTTTGATACAAGCCGGAGACTGTCTTGAGATCTAAAGAATCGTTGTATCGTTCATTTATATACTTAAGATTACGAGGGTCATTGAATGCAAAAGTTGCAATATCATAATATTTATGAGGCACAAAAAGATATTGATATTCATATAATGATGGAATCTCAGATCCTATAACACAATTTGCATATTGTGTTAGAATCGCTTTACAAAATGTTTCGTAAAATAGAGGAATTCTAGAGAATTGTATGTTATATTCACCTTGAATAGCAAGCATCATTTCAGCTTCTACAAAATTTAACAGTTCAATTTGTGATTGTTGTAATGTATTATTACAACTATTATTGCGTGACAACTCAATAATCTTTGTTTTTGTATAATACATTGATAATCCTGCAAAGACTTCATCAAAAACACGATTGATACTTGTGTAATCTACATTTGTCTCAATTATACAATCAGGAGGAAGTTCAGAAAGTAGATATTGATCGGAATTAAACAAGCGATATCGATAGTCTTTCCATAATTCAAGAACTTTCAAAATAGGTAAATGCCTAATCAAGCATGTAAAAGCTATACAGCCAAGAAAGTAGGATTCTAACAAAAGACCGTCACCATACATTGACGGTCTTTTTACTATATGGGAAATGTTATCTTCACAAATTTTCATATACTTATTAATCATTTTTATGCCGCCGTCAGGAGAAAACTCAAGGAAATCACTTCGATTTTGCCCCAATATGGACGGATTTTTAATCTGCTACTTGACTACAGATTTTTGGGGGACGACCATATCGCTACAAAACATCATCAAACAGTGGGCACCTTTTGGGCACCTCGGAGGGAAATAAGATAAACACAACATTAAAAGAATGTAAACAAAAAAACATAGATACCGTATTTTACGACACCTATGTTTTCTGTTTGAATACCTCCGGTCGGATTCGGACCGACGACCCACGGATTAAGAGTCCGTTGCTCTACCAGCTGAGCTACAAAGGCATAATACCTGTTTTACGTTTCAATTTAATATTTATTAGTTCAATATCAATCTCAAAACATTGATAATGATTATAGCCTCTTTCAAAATTAGTTCAAGGGGGAGAAATACTATTGGATAGACTTTTTTATAATATTTTTTTAATACAGATTACTTTTGGCCCCTATGTTTAAGACTATTCAGATGTTTTTGTATGGAGGGGGTGACGTTCGAAATCATCCCAGGGAGACCGCAATCTTTTCAGAAATGTCTCGTCCTGATCCCAGGCCCAAAGTTCGATCAAGACACGGTTCATGGTCAATATCTGGAAGCGCGCTTGATTACTTTCAAGGTTACGTACCTGTTGTTTGCCAAGAACACAGACATCTTTCAAGTCTTTGAACATTTCTTCTATTATCGAATGCGATCTTTATCAAATCTTTTTGAAATTGCTTGAAGACAAGCGGGTCCCTGGCTCGGTCGAAAGTGTCGAACAGCGGCATGGTAAGGAATATCTGCTCAAACAGCTTCAAAAAAAGATTGCCACACCGGAAACGTTGCTCGAATACATGAAATACGAGCCGCACCAAATGGGTGACGTCCTGTTTCTAACGGGAATCGGAAAGGTTTATCCATTCATGCGGTCGCACAAAATGCTTGACAGTATGCAGTATCTGTTTAGCGGAAACATTGGCCCCTCATTTTCGCTTATCCACAACTTAGTGGGGGCGTTCGCACGCCACTCAACCCGTACTCGCGGGTGTTTTTTTGGAACGGCCTTTAATTCTTTGGTTTCTTAATGGACTTACCAATATCGAAGGAGGTTAATGGCATTGACTTTCCTTTAATATCAATAGATAAAGGTGTTTTATCAGCACTAAAATACTGGAGGTCGACAGTACGAAATTCTTTTCCATCCGTATTGGATATTTCTCCATCGTCGTTTGTAAATTGCTTGACACCTTCAACAGTATCTTTCCAGATACATACTTTATATTGACCTTCCGGAACACCTTCGTATCCATACGTCGATAATTTTGTTTTTCCTTCGGCGTTGGTAACTCCGGATGCCTGATATTTGGCATTTGGACCTGTACTCGCTCCAATCAAACTAACAACCGCATCTTTCAAGGGCTTTTCGTCCTGTATTACCATTACTTCACATGAAACAAGTGGTGGCAGATCGGCAGGACGGGAATTATCCTTACAGCCTGTTATTACAATCACAGCCACAAACAAGACAAACAATACAATAAAATTTTTCATATAACAATTAATTCTTTCTATAAAGTAGTTGTTTCGCCACCATTTGCGGTTCCCAATGCCCCCCAAACTCCAATAACACTTTTACCTATTAAACTAATACCCGTTCGAATATCCGGCAAGCCGTTTGTATCAACGGTATCAGAGATAAAACGAACGGAACCATCCAGAAAACCACAGTTGACACCACCGGAATGATAACTCGTCGGGGCAAGCATTCCGACCTGATAAGCCTCCCGCTGATATTTTACACAAGAAGGGGAGTTCGGGGGCATGATTGTATTAAACGAAACGGAAATATTCAAAGCATCCAGATAGTTACCACATCGTGGATGATTCAAACTCGTCGCACCTGTGGTCCAGTTATAGGTATCATTATTACGAATATTCATGCACAAACTCGGCTTACTAACCCAGCTCCCCAGGTCGATAGCGGGATAAACGGCAACACCACCTCGAATTTTTTCGTTATTCCATTCGCCGGAAACAGCTTCGCTACAGACAATCGTATTACTCAGACCATCGGTGACTTCAGAGAAAGTTGCTCGTTTAAACCAATGAAATAAAGAACGACCCGTCAGATTACCTGTTCCGGTTGCTTTACTGACCAGAGTCAATCCACCATTACCATCGGATTGAGTGCTAAAAGGACTGTCGTTGGTATTATCCACCCGGGCAGCACCATCGGCAATACTAAAAACGATATTTGTTCGACCTCCTCGGTGATTGTGAGAACCTCCCAACATGGCGACCTGCTTCGACTCTGCATCGGAAGGACAGAGAAGTGTAGTAACCACCGCAGTTCGAAGTCCGGTTGGGTCTTCACTTGGCAGCCAAGGGGCTGTAATAGCCGTGTCACTGTCTATCGCATCTTTTCGCGACTGCTGTTCCATATACGGTAAAAGCTGATAGTTCACTCCAAATCGATTATGCTTGACCTTGGTTCCATAGTTCCATTGTGAAGGCATGTAATTGTGAACATCATGGTGATTCTGCACGGCAAGACACCATTGTTTCATGTTGTTTGTGCACTGCATTCGACGTGCCGCTTCCCGTGCCGCTTGAACTGCAGGCAATAAAAGAGCAATCAAAATTCCAATAATGGCAATAACAACCAAAAGCTCTACTAAAGTAAAGCCTGGACGAACCTTCTCCCCCAATTTTACATTATTACATTTTTTCATTGTGTCCTCCTGGTTAATACGAAAAAACCGATTTTAATAAAAAAATTACTCAAATAAAAAATAATATCTTTCAAGACTTTGACCATTGAAAGTTATTATAGAAACGCCAAATATCTAATCAAAAGCAACATTTCACGCCATGATTTATTAATATATAATATTATATTTACAATATACAGGGTAATTCTCCCAGTTATATCTCTTTTAACAAGGTTTATAATAACAAATTATACCCCCTTGCCAAGAGAAAATATTTTACAATATTCAAGGCCGTTTAAAATTCCGTAATTATTCATGAACTACACCCCCCATTTAATAGTATATTATAATTTAAATATTATGATTTTCAACAAGAAAATAGCAAAAAAATGAAAATATGGCAAATAAAGGAGAATTAATTTAAAAGAGGTCGTAAATTTAAAAGGTGTCGGGTAAATTTAAAAAGGTCGGGAGTACCGCTTTGAAGGTATGTTATGAATAATGTACATATCCAACTATTCTGTTTTCTCTTTTTGAGGATTTTGCGGTCGAAACATGGGGATATTTCTTGTCATCCTTCTTTTTGACTGGCTTTTTAGGACTACGGACCATCCCTTTACACCTTTTACAGGGACTGTTATTTTCATTTTGTCGTAGAACCCGTAGTCCCCCCACAAATATTTTGCAGAACAACAAATTCGTCCGATAGCCATAGACCGATACATAACCCATGGAGGTAGGTCCGGAAGATGGGCAACATTTAGCCGAACGAGTTTGGACCGTATTAGCGACCTGTAAACAACAGGGACGTGATGTCCTCTATTTCTTGTGCGAGTGTATCACCGCTTCTATTTGTGGAATCAAAGCCCTTCTTTGTTACTAAATTAAAACTTGAGGAATAGTTACGACTGATTTATTCTCTTTCTTTACCATATTTTCTTTTTTTTGCTTTTTTTTGTTGAAATTCATCATGTTTAAATTATAATACTATTAAATGGACGGCGTAGCCCGTGAATAATTACAAAAAATATTTCCTAAAAAAATAATACACGATTCTCCACCCTCCTCTAACCTCTTCCCCGGAAACGCCACAAATTCGAACGACTTTTGACCGAAATCATCTCCCCACTGTTCCCTTCAAAAAATATTTCCCAAAAAGATAATACACGATTCTCCACCCTCCTCTAACCTCTTCCCCGGAAACGCCACAAATTCGCCCCACATCGCGCCTGCTTTCCTCCTGCCGAAAAGACCCCCACCCTTCTCCCTCTTCATAAACGTTTACCCAACGTTCAAAAAAGGAGTCGGAAATAAATATAGGCTTTTTTTGGAAAAAGAAAATAAATTTTGACCCGTTCGGTAGAAATTTTACGCTTTAACTATTGGAAGAGTTTTGTATAGTCCATGAAAAATATAAAAATGCGAAAAGGAAACAGTTGTTTTTGGCCCGAAATAGCCAAAAAGGTGCATAAAATTTGAGTAAAAACAATTATTTCCTTTTTTTACAATAGGGGTAACCGTTCACGGATATAAAGTGAAACTACAGATAATACTGATTTTCACAATTAGTTTATTATTATAAAAAATTGTATTTTACGGCAGACTGTTTGTGTTTATCTGTGGTTTCAAATCGTTCGTGAATGGTACCAAAAAATAATTTGATTTTATTGTCAGGGAGATTGTAATTTTATTCTTTATACTATTATGAAGAGTGAAGATACAGGGGAAAGAAAAATAAACAGAAGAGTTTAGAGAAACAGGAGAATTGAAATGACAGAGAAGAGAGAAGATATTGACGGATTGGACAAGGCGGCACTTGGAACCGGAGCGGCAGGAATAGGTTTAGCCGCATTTGGTCCGGCGATAACGACAGGGGTAGTATCCACCCTTGGAACGGCTTCGACGGGAGTTGCTATTTCAAGTTTAACCGGAGCGGCGGCGACCAACGCGACGTTAGCCGCAATCGGGGGCGGTTCTCTTGCTGCCGGAGGTGGAGGAATGGCGGTGGGGACTGCCGTTCTCGGTGTCATGGGGCCGGTCGGTCTCCTTGTTGCCGGTGGATGCGGTCTCTTCCTTTTAGGTCGGGCAATTTTAAAATAAAGTGAAACCACGGATAACACTG
>CAYUAP010000165.1:0-2600 GCA_964442735.1 uncultured Planctomycetaceae bacterium
ATGCCGGGAAAACAGGCGTCTCGCCTGTTTTATTCCCATGAAAAACGGAGTTGACTGGAACGCGGACGTCTCGTTCGCACTGCCGGGAAAACAGGCGTCTCGCCTGTTTTATTCCCCTGAATGAACTCCTAAATGATACCACTAGTGGTTTGTAACACCTAAAAAGGGCAGTTGATCGGAACATTTGACAGACAGGACTGGAACGGACATCTCGCTCGTATACCACTATTTATGTAACTTCCAATTTAAAGAGTTCATAATCGCAGAAAATAGCTGTTTTCAAATGACTTCCCTAATACAAATTAGTATTTATTCGTTAAAATCACACGGTTTACATCGTGTTATTTCCTGTGGATGAAACTCCGCAAATTACGAAAAATAGACTCCATAACGTCGAGAAATAGAATTTTGAAAAGCCGTTTACCTGCAGTTCATCGACAATCCTCGGAGTTTTATCCCTAAATTACCGGGGATTGCGATAAAACTGGTGGTAACACTATGCAAGTGCTGATTTTATTCATTAAATCTGTGGTTTGGAAAATATATCTTGTTTATAGTTTGAAAACCATTAATTTACGCCTAGTTCCACTTTTGGGATAGGGATCTTTTTAAAGGAACTAAAAAAGCCCCCTGATTTTTTTTCTGTACTTTCTCCTGAAGTTGCCGCTTTATTTTTATTGGTGGAAGTTTTGCTTTTATCGTCTTTATTTTTGGTGGTGTTCTTCATTTGTTCCTGACCTTGGGCGGCAATTCCCGAGGCCTTGGACAGTGCGTTTTTATATTGTTCCTGTGTTAAAGGAACCACTTCTATGCCCGAGTTGCGAAGGGCTTCAAGTTGTTCCTCCGGTACTGGTCGTCCAGAGTAGGTCGGCTCGTTTATTGTTGCGGATGATGGCAGTCTATTTGTTGTTTCATCAAAAATAAAACCAGGGGTGGACGATGTTTCCGCTTGACCTCCGTTACTCTGGGCAAATGCAAACGAATCATCATTGCTATTTGAAGGTATATCGTTGTTTTGCGAAGAGACAAAGGTACTGCTATTACTCTGCGCGAAGGCAAACGGTTCTTCATCATCAAATGACTCTTGCTCCAAATTCGTTGTATTCATTGGGGTTGTATTCATTGGGGTTGTATTCATTGGAGTTGTATTCATTGGAGTTGTATTCATTGAAGTTGTGTTCATTGAAGTTGTGGCAAAAGCCGGTATTCCGGTATTCACAACAGGTGAAGTGGCTAAAACCGAATCTGGAGCGCTCTCCTCCTTGGTATCGAATTGTAATGGAATCGTAAATGGATTATTTTCCGGAACGGAAATGGTATTCCCGAGGGTATTCTCTACAGCATGTTTGGCTGGAGGAAGTACCGAATTCTGTTGATTCCGAACCAGAGTCGTAAAATCATGAATGGTTATAAAGGACCAGGTATTTTCCGGAAACAGTTTTCTTTCCGGAAGTGATTCCGACTTTACAACAACGGTTTCAGGATCTGTTTTTGGCTGTTTTACGGTATTCAGGGTCTTCTCCTGTTTTAAATTTGGTACCGGTGGTACAGGTATCGTTTTGGATATCGGTGATAAAGGAGATACGACCTGTTTTTCTTCCACCTTGGCTATGTCGGTCGTCTTTGCTCTGTTGTTTGCGTTGTTTGTATTGATGGTATTGTCTGTATTGCCTGTATTGGTTGTGTTAGTGGCACTAGCTTCAACCAGTACCACGGCAAACAGTTGTTTATGTGCGTACATCAATATATCTTTTTTCGCGTTGGTTGTTTCAGGTGATTGTTCGATCTTCGTATTTACGGTAATCATTTCTGACTTGGAAACAGGTGGCAGTTCGTGTTGTGATGTCTTTTTTTCTGTATTATAGACAATAGGTTTTTCTTCCGTCAATCGCGATTTCAGTTTGGAAACTGTCGGAGGTGTATTTCGGGCGATATTTTTTGTCCCTTCCTGTTTTACTTCCGGAGTTTGTTCTGGTGACTTTTTATCGACGATGTTTTGTAAATAATCGGGTGTTTTGCCGACCATTAAGGGAGGAAGATTTGATATCTCTTTTGCCTTGGTATTTAACTTGGGTAATTCGGCTTCCGATATTTTTTTCACCGTATTATTTCCCGAATCGATCTTGTTTGGTACTTTTACATTTACCATATTATTTGATACTTCATTATTCGTTTTTGGAATATTATTTTGAGCTATGGTTGTTTCGTTGTCAGTATTTACTCCTTGAATTGTATTGATGGAAGGGAAGGGAGGCAGTGTCAGTGTTTTTTTGATAATGGGCTTTTCCGTATCTTCGTTGGATTGAACTTTATTATTGGTCAATATCAATTTTTTCTCTGAATCGGAAACGGAATTGATTCCACCAGCAGGAGGTACCGTAACCATCTCCTCCTTTTGGGGGGAATCAGTTGTTTTTTCATTTTTTACACTTGTTGTATTCGTTTCATTAGCCTGAAATAACGACATATTGAATGTCGGAATCGGCGTTTCCGTCTTCGGGACCATACCGGGAGTCGTAACCATTGGAACTGTATTTCCGGGCAATTCTGTTTTCTGAACCATACCGGGAAGTTCGAATTTCTGAACGGCGTTTCCGGAC
>CAYUAP010000165.1:2700-9785 GCA_964442735.1 uncultured Planctomycetaceae bacterium
TTCTGTTTTCTGAACCATACCGGGAAGTTCGAATTTCTGAACGGCGTTTCCGGACATTTCTGTTTTCGGAGTCATACCGGGAGTCGTAACCATTGGAACTGTATTTCCAGGTGATTGTTGTATTTTTATTGGCGTTTGTTCTTGAGTTGGTGTTATCGGAATATTGGAGACCACCTTTTGACTGGAAACAAAAGAATTTGTTTGAGCAAACCCCTCTTCGGAAGAATTGTCGACGGAAATATCTTTTGGTTTATTCACTATTTGTGGTGGATTGACATTTTCCCGTACTGATGCTTCGTACATCTTTTTTTCCATTTCAGCAGCTCTTGTATAGTTGCGATTTTCATAACACTTTTCCGCTATGAGATGATAGGCCTTTGTTTCGCCCACGGACTCCACCAAGGGGGCAATACATTCGGTACGCGCTCCTTCTTCAAGAAGGCATCGACCATAGAATTCTTTTGCCTGAATAAATTGGGGTGATATTTTAAGGATTTTAATAAAGCAGTCTTCCGCTTTTTGATATTGGCCTGTTTCGTAAAGTACTTGGCCCGCTTCGAACAGGTATTCCGGATTGGTTCCATTGCTATCACGAATGGCATAACTAAAATATTCTTCCGCCATTTTATACTGATTTTTTTTACGTGCGATAATTCCCAATCGATAATAGACGTTTGCGGTTTTATCCAGTGGTTCATTGGTATCAATTATATTGAGCCAGCGAACGTAAATACGACTTGCATCATGGAATTTTCCGGACCGATAAAAATCATCGCCTTTTTTGAGCAGGTCTGCCGATGTTTCCGGGGAGGAAACAACTGTATTCTTCACCATGGAAGAATGATTAGACAATGAACGATTAGGCAATGAATGATTAGGCATGGAATTATTAGACAATCCTGGGTAATTGGATTGTACTGCCCCCTGATCTTCGTGACCAGTCCCATCGATTTTATTGATATTTTTATCTTCCGGATTAAATGTCGTACTGTTCCCAATACGAGGTTCCTTTTTAAAATCATTTGACTTCGACATCTCCATCTCTTGAGGTGTGCGCAGGTCTTTACCGTCAATGACTTCTCCTTTTTTATTGGAGGAAAAAATATCAAAGGGATTAAACGACGAACTGGTACAGCCCGGAATACCTATTAATAATGTCAAGATGAAAACAGTCAAAAACTGATATAAAGTTTTATATTTTTTTCCAGAAGGGGCGGTACCCTGAAAAAAAACCCTAACAGGGTCTGCTGTATTATTCAAACCTTTCATTTTTGTCATTCTCCTGAAAAAAACATAAACTATTACAATTGATATAACCGTTAATCTTTATATCGTCTGTAAATTTATAATTATTTAAAAAAGATAAAAAAAGAGGTAAAAGATGTAAAGATTCCAGTGAAGAAGTAAATTCTAAAATAATCTCAAGAAGGATTTACGAAATAACCGATAGTGAAAACACGTCTGTTTGGAGGATTTAGAAGACAGGCGCAAACGGTGTTTAAAAAACGGACATAATTATGAAGGGAATCAGAAATGAAATTTAATAAAGTAAATGGATGGATAATCGCCATATTGGCCGTGATTTCCAGTGCAGCTTTGTTGACAGGCTGCCAATTGACACAAAATGGCCAAACATTACCTAATCCGTATTATTTGGTGGACGATATTCAATATCATCCAAGTGGAAATGAATTCCAATATCAGAAGGAAGTCAATATGATTAATAAAGAGAATGCGGAGAGACAGTTAAGTCAGCAGGGCAATATTAATCAATAAATAGACAAAGGGCGTTTTGTCGTCTGATTGTTTGTTTCCCTATATAGAGCGGGAAAATGGATATTATATCCGTTTGATAGAGGAGATTGGTATGTACCTGCTTCTCTCTGGATATTTATTGGGTACAATTAATTGGAGATGCGGACTCTTCTGTGTATTCTGAAAATACGGATGTTCTGTTCGCTTTAATTTTCTAGAACCAATATGATTCAACAAAAATACTTGGGACGTTTTGAATACGTCCCGATTGACAATTAATCGATGTAATCGTTCGACATAATGGAACATATTTTTGAATGGAACCTTCCGCCCAAAATGCAGCATCTGGCCAATATAATATTATTATGGTTAGGTTTTGCTTTATTGGTCGGTTTATTAGCTCAATTAATCGTTCCAAATAAAAAGACCCGTGGAACCCTGATAACATTGGTTGTCGGTTTGACAGGTAGTTGTTTGGGGTCTCTTGGCGTATCTCAATTTTATGTTAATAAATCATTCAATCCTATTGGAGTGGTTGGTTTTGTTGTCTCTGTTTGTACTTCCATTTTATTATTGGGCGCATTCTATTTGATTTCGGCTATTTTTCCGCCAAAAAAACCTCCTGATAAAAAATAGAAAATTGCTCTTTACTTTTAATTAAATTATTGTTAAAATAACACAATTGTATCGGTTATTTAGATTAACATTTAATTATAGTGGCAGGAAATGACCTTGAAATGGACGAAAATACAATTGTGAAAGTCAAAACGAGCAAAAGAGAATATTTAAGCAGTATACTGCGCAACAACATATTTTTTATAAAAACATTAATAATCCTAATAATGATTCTATTGCTTCAGTCCGTTCTATTTTTATCGGGATGTCAGAAGGCAGAAAAGGTATTGGTACCGGAAGTTGATATTCTGGCGTCAGGCAATCAAGCAATTACGGATCGAAACTGGGGCAAGGCAATCGATGAATTTACACGTCTGATAGAGGCGGATTCGACCAACAAGGATGCTTTTTATCGAAGGGCAGGGGCCTATTTGGCTAAAGCAAAGGACCATTATAATTTAGCGGAAGCCGCCGCACAAAAAAAAGAATTGAGTACCGCAAAAACGGAAGCGGAAAATGCCGATAAAAATTTTATCCTGTCAGAAAACGATGCGAAATCCGCTCTTCAATTGGATGAAAAATTCGCCGATGCTTTATACATTTTAGGATGTGTTTACATTTATCAAGGCGAATGGAATGGGGCTATTGATGCTTTTTCCAAATGTATCAAGGTTCAACCGGATAATCCGCTTGCATGGCAGCGTCGTGGTGAAGTTTATGAATATACTGGTGATAATGGTAACGCTATTGTCGATTTGAACAAAGCTTCTTCATTAGGGTACAAAGCAACTAAAAAGTCAGATAAATGATCTTGATAAATGATTTTTATCGAAATCATTTTCTATACATTTTCCATGATGATACATTCACAGATCTATAGAATTATGTGCGTTATGTTATAATCGATGTCATTATATCGATTACAAGGGTATATTGACATTTACATGAGAGGAATATTATTCTTTTTTCTCTTTTTTAGGAAATTTCATTTGAAATTTTAAAAATCTATGTTACACTAGGTAAATATTGGGGTTATATGTAAAAAAGAGGGCTTTTATTATTTAATTTTTAAATATAAAAGAAAATTTGTCATATAACCTTGTTATTTTCCTTGAACGAATATATAATGGATATATACATTTTAGAAATGTGAAGTTTTGAATCATTGGAACATCGTATGAATTGTTTCAAGGGGTGTGCTTTTTGTGCGTCCTTGTAATTAATATTATAGAATATTATTTCTGTGAACAATTCAATTCGAAATAGGCAATATGAGTTATAGCTGTTACGAAATAAAGGTGTTGTTAAATTTCTTTAAGTAGTTTATGAAAGATGGTGTGTTAATGAAAGTACAACTGAAAGTTATTGGTGGTAGCAGAGCAGGTCAATTGATAACGATTAATGTTCCTCAATTCCTAGTAGGTCGGGCGGATGACTGCCATCTAAAACCAAGGAGTGAATTGATTAGCCGATACCATTGTGCAATTCTTTCTGAAGATGGATATGTAGCTGTCCGTGATTTGGGTAGTAAAAATGGTGTTTATCTGAATGGCACTCGTATTTCATTGGAAGAAGAACTGAAAAATGGCGATATTCTTTTAATTGGACCACTGGAATTTGAAGTCGTTTTATCGGTTGCTGTTAAAGGAGAGATGAAACCAAAAGTTACTTCTGTGGCAGATGTGGTTGAACGTGTCGTAACTACAGATCAGGGAACGGAAACAAAAACAGCCCAGGAGCCTTTTGTCGGGACAGAACCACAAACCGATTCTAATACGGATGCTTCCGATTGGTTGATGAATTCCGATGAATCCGGAAACGGTGGCGAAACGATCAGTTATAATGTTGTAGAGAATGATGGTGACTTGGAAGCCATTCTGTTTGGTATGCAAAAACCAGAGGATGACGAAAATGGAGATGAAAAAAAGGATGAAAATAAACCTGAAGAAAAGAAACCTGGTTTGAAAAAAGATTCTCCTTCTTCCAGTGACGCGGCCGCAAATCTTTTGAAAAATTTCTTTAAAGGAAATCGTTAGTCGCTTTTAGGAATAGTCTTGCTATTAATTGAAATATCTCGACTAATAATGATCGTTGAGTAATTTTGAGAGATTTTATCTCTCATGTGTTTTTTATCAATTTCATTTTGATGTTTAAAATATTTTAGTGTGATATTTTTTTGCCGTCATACTGTTTACGTTTGTGAATTTACCTGCTACTGTGTATTGTTACCAGGCAGGAAATATTGTGGCTTTATATTTAATTCTATTTATGTACCTATTTCAATAAATACAGACGATTAAATGCGTTATTCCATTACGCCTGAACAGAATCGGGCAGAACCCCAAGCTTGGCTTGATGATCCTTTATTTCATGTAGTTTTATATCATCCTGAAATTCCCAATAATACTGGTTCGATAGGTCGGACCTGTGTTGGACTCAATGCTAAATTATGGCTGGTACGTCCTTTAGGCTATCAGATAAACGACACGCAACTCAAACGGGCCGGTCTGGATTATTGGCCGGATCTGGATTGGGAAGCCGTTAATAATTGGGACCATCTTCTTCAACGGTTCCAGGAGTGTGGTATTACATCGTTAGTCGATGAATCCCGATTTTGGTTCTTCAGTAAAAAAGCGGTAAAACTATATAGTGATGTCTTCTATCGGAAGGGCGATATTTTTGTCTATGGTCCGGAATCTGTTGGACTTCCATCTTTATTTCTGGAGACGCGGCATGATAATCTTCTTCGGATTCCCATTTCTGAAAAAATTCGGAGTTTAAACGTCTCCGTTAGTGTTGGTATTACATTGTTCGAAGCACAAAGACAAATAATGACCAGATAATTTTGTGCTCTATATAATCTTTACTCGGAATTGGTGTTTCTACAGCCTTCATTATTTTCTCTTTATCTGTAATTATGCTGCAGGACGTTACAATTCTGTCTTTCTTGGGAACACGTATGCCTCGTCCGTACCTGTAAAACAGGTATTCCACCTGTTTTGAAACGAAAAATTTTAAAACGACCTTGGGTACATATTCCTGTTGGTATCCGTTCACGGATATAAAGTAAAATCACGGATAACACTGATTTTCACGGATAGTTTTTTGACAAACAAACTTTTTTATGATAAAATTATTTATTATACCGGATCCGGTATGGGCAGTAGCCTTCGGCCTCAATAATCTGCCCGTCGTTGCAGGGCTTGTACAATCAAGATCCGGAAAATTCAAATGGATTGAGTATATAATAGATAAAATGTTTCGTTTGTTATTGTGAAATATTGTATTTTACGACAGACTATCTGTGTTTATCCGTGATCTCTGTGTTTATCCGTGGTATCTGTGGTTCCAAAATCGTTCGTGAATGGTTGTGAATGGTTACTCCTATTGTTACAGATGGGGCATGGAGGATTCTTTATTGGATATCAAACTCAAAACAGTTGTAGGGAGCTTTTTCCCAGGTTAGGTTGGCTGTCGAAGGTGACATGGCGAAGAAGGAAGACCAGGTTCGAACTTTAGCATGTTTCATGTCCTTGGAGAATTCCACGAAACGAAGCCAACCGTCACCCCCATTACCCTGCCAGCCTCCTCCAAGCGCCTGGGTATCAAATATCATTTGATAAACTTCTTTACCTGTTGCATTTTTATCTTTACGAAAACCGGTACAATCCGGGAATTTATTTGCTGCGGAATGATGACCACATAAAACCATACGAATGTTTTTCGAAGGATAGACCAACTTCTTCCAAATATCGGTACCATTATTTCCGCCTTCTTTAAGAAGTTTATATCCCCGATCATTGTCAAGAGCATTATCTCTTGCTCCCGGGAAGATATATAAATGGGTCACAATAATAACAAACGCATTTTCATATTTCTTTTGTGCAGCAAAGTTTTTTGCCCATTCCAAATTGGCGTCCGTTGGAGCAAACGGAAGGGTGATTACGATTATCGACTGGCCGTTTGACGCCTTGGTTTCGTAGGCGGCATTTTCCAGGTTTTTTTCTCCAAATGAATTTTTGCCCATCTCGATCAATTGGGCGGCTGAATTTCGATTCGGCTTAAAGTATTTATTATACTCGGTATCACGAGAATCGGCTGTTACTTTAGGACCTCCATAATCATGATTACCAGTGCATAAAACATAGGATATTTTACCGTCCAGAATACTGAATGCTTTAGAAGTAATTTGCCATTGCGCCTCACTCTTGTTTCCATTGACCAGATCTCCGACACAGACGATTTGGCGAATATCCAACGGCTTTTGGAATTCAAGAAGGCTATTCATCATAATTTCATATAATGGATAGTTCTTTTGAGAGGTATACTGCTGAACGTCGGGAATAACGACTAGAGTCCAACCTTCTTTTTGTTCCAATTGCGGTGTTGCCGCAAATTTAAGTTCCGACGTCGAGTCGGATGCCTGGACTAAATTGAGTCCGATCAGTAAAAAACAAATTACGAAAAAATACCGTGCAAATTTCATTACGTAAACTCCTTCATGTATTTAACAATTATTTCCAGAAAGAAACTGTTATTGTTGACTGGTAACTAACGACTTTATATTACATTCCTTAAATATATAATATTCAAAATCGATTGTCAACACTCAAAATAATCAGGAGACAAAATGGGATATTACTCTTTCATTTAGAATAATCATTCACGGATATAAAGTGAAACCACGGATATAAAGTGAAACCACGGATAACACT
>CAYUAP010000166.1:0-9635 GCA_964442735.1 uncultured Planctomycetaceae bacterium
TTTTCACGGATAGTTTTTTGGCAAACAAATTTTTTATGATAAAATTATTTATTATAATAGATAAAAATGTTTCGTTTGTTATTGTAAAATATTGCACTTTACGATAGACTGTCTGTGTTTATCCGTGATATCCATGGTTCCAAAATCGTTTGTGAATGATTACTTTAAATTTTTATGATTTTAAGTTTTTATGATTCACCTGCTGTTTATAGGGGGTGTGATAAAATCTGTTTTTTTGATAGACAGGCCGGTAAAGTGGATCTCTTGTCCGGAACTACTCAAAACAGGTATCCTGCCTGTTTTGTCCCTTTAAAAAATAAAATGTTTTATCCACGTTTTCCACGAAACAGACCTTTTTGGGTCATGTTTTGTGTTGATATTTTTCCTGCTTTAACTGCCTGTCAGTAAACGATAGTTTTTTGAGTTACTTTATATTTTGGTTATATTGTGGGACGTTATAAAATCGGCATATCCCGGGAACGCGGACGTCTCGGTGCATTCTTCAAAACAGGTGTCTCGCCTGTTTTGAAAAAAGAGATTTATTATGGCCTTGAGTATATGTACGGTCTGATTGGTTTTTACACTTGATAAATGGAGTTCTAATGCGTTTATTTTCTATTTTATACTACAGGATGTTACGATTTTATCTTTCCTGGGACCACGGACGTTTCGTCCGAATTCTCCCAAACAGGTGTTCCACCTGCTTGGAAAAGAAGAAATTTAAAACGGCCTTGAGTATATTATTGATTTTGACTTTTTTTTCAGGCTGTTTCTCTCAACGGAAGCCGGAATTTAATCATTCGGACAATCAAGTTCGTGTCTTGACAACAGTTGAACCCATTGCTTGGCTTGTGAATTATATAGGGGGGTCCCATGTTCAGACAACTGTTCTTGTACCGAAGGGGAAAGAACCGGAATCATTCTCCCCCACTCCTCAAATGGCGGCTGGTTTCTTAAATAACAAGATCTTTTTTCGGGTGGGACTTGCTTCGGAACAAACACTTCTCCCAAAATTGGAGGAATCTGCTTCCTCTTTATCGATTATCGATTTGCGAAAGGGGCTGTCGCTTTTGCCTATGGATCATCAACATTTCGATCACGAACAGAAGGAAGAAACAGATCTCCAACACAATGCTTCTGAACACAAAGCTTCTGAACACAATGCTTCTGAACTCAATGCTCCTGATCGTAATACCCATGATCACGAAAACGATTCTATAGTGCATTCTTGTAGTGAAGACGGAATGGACCCCCATTTCTGGATGAGTCCGGAGCTTGTTAAAAATATTCTTCCTGTTATTCGTGACGAACTGATTACAGCAGCGCCTGCATATCGACTTGAATATGAAAAAAGGATGACCGAATTATTAAACCAATTAACAGAAATCCAGACAGCAATACGGGAAACACTCTCTTCACTTCCCTCGAAAACAATTTTGGTCTTTCATCCGGCCTATGGCTATTTCTGTCAGGAATTCGGTTTGAAACAGATTGCGGTGGAAGTCGAAGGAAAATCGCCTCGTCCCAAGGAATTAGCCACATTAATTGCTCTTGTAAAGGAAAAAAAGATACATTCTATCATTGTACAGCCGGAATTTAATCAAAACATTGCACAATCTGTTACCGAAGCGTTAAAAATACGTGCCGTTTATCATTCTCCTTTGGAGGCGAACTATCTTAATAATATTCAGAATCTGACTCAAATTATTAAGGAATCTTTTCAAGCTTCCGATATTCAAACAAAATGAGCAAGCCAAAAACATTATTTGATTTTACCGATGCAAATGATCCGTCCGATTGGGAGGCCGCCGATGTTCAATATAGACGAATTGCACAAGTCGTTTTTTCGAGTGGTCTGGATGGTTGTTTTGACTATATTGTTCCGGAACGGTTTTATGATCAGGTTGTGTCAGGAAAAAGACTTTTAGTTCCACTTGGTAAATCCAATCGTCCCGTTGTCGTTTATTGCGTTAAAGTCAGTGAAAAGAAAATAATGGAGTTGGATCAAAAATACAAACTCAAGGAAATAATCAATCCGATTGATTCGGTTCCATTAATATCACCACACATGCTTCAGTTGGCGCAATGGATTTCCAATTATTATCTCTGTCCATTGGGACAGGTTTTGGAAGCAATTCTGCCTGCGGGAGTTCGTGATGCGGCAGGAACACGATTGACGAAAGTTTTATTTGTTGCCCCGGATGCCGAAAATAAAATCAATGCCTTGAATCTGGAAAAAAGGAAGGAACCTATCGAATCCGATTTGGGAATTAATAAAAAAAACGTTTCATCACCAGACAAGAAAAAATCACCAGACGAGAATACATCACCAGACGAGAAAACATCGCAAGACGAGAAAGAGACCATATTAACTTCTAAACAACGTCTGGTTTTCGAAATACTCAAGGTGGCCCAGGAACCAATGACAATACAGGAACTTGCCCGAGCATCTAAATGTTCCCTTGTTCCTATCCAAGCTCTTAAAAAAAAGGGACTGATTCGAACACGTTTGATTCGTCGAAAAAGTTCACTCTTCGACGAACAACAGGTAGAAGTTCCACGTCAAGAGAAGTTTATACTTAATCCGGGCCAGAAAAAAGCCTGTGATCGGATTCTAAAAGCTATTCGTAATCAGGAAACGATTACATTTTTACTCCACGGAATCACAGGAAGTGGTAAAACAGAGGTTTATATACAGGCGATTGAGGAAATTGTTACCTATGGTAAACAGGCCATTATTCTTGTCCCTGAAATTAGTTTAACGCCACAGACGGTATATAGGTTTCGTCAGCGTTTTGATTCCATTGCCGTTCTTCACAGTCATTTAACTGATATTGAGCGTCATAGTGAATGGATGCGTATAGCGTCCGGAAGTGTTCAGGTTGTCGTCGGTGCTCGAAGTGCGATATTTGCTCCTCTACCCCATCTGGGGTTAATTGTCATTGACGAGGAGCATGAAAGCTCCTTTAAACAGAATATCGCGCCTCGTTATCATGCCCGTGAAGTAGCACAATATAGAGCGCAACAGGAAAAAATCCCATTGATTTTGGGATCGGCAACTCCTTCCCTGGAATCGTGGCAGCGTCAGGAAAATGGTGAATATGAACTTCTGACCATTTCGGAACGTGTTCTTGATCTGTCACTTCCGAAGGTTTATACGATCGACCTTCGAAACGATCGTGAAGTTACCTGGACACGTAGTGCCATTCATCCACAATTATATCGTTCGATTCAAGAAGTGTTAAAGGTGGGGGGACAGGTTATTTTATTTTTAAATCGACGGGGGTATTCTACTCATATTCAATGTCCACAGTGTGGTAATGTCTTAAAATGTCCCGACTGTGATGTTGCACTGACACATCATCGTCGGGAAGAAGTTGCTTTATGTCATTACTGTGATTATCAAATACCAGTACCAACCGCCTGTCCTTCCTGTGGCTATTCCGGAATACGATTTTCCGGTTTCGGAACAGAAAAACTTCAGCAGGAATTGGAAGCACGTTTTACAAATGTTCCCATTTTGCGAATGGATACCGATACAATGCAGGGGCATGGTACCCATGAACGTGCATTGACGGCGTTTCGACAGGGGGAATATCGTATTCTTCTAGGGACACAAATGATAGCTAAAGGACTTGATTTTCCCAATGTCCTCCTTGTCGGAGTTATCAACGCCGATACAGCGCTTCATTTCCCTGATTTTCGAGCGGCGGAACGAACCTTCTATTTAATTACTCAAGTTGCGGGTCGAACCGGACGGGGGGAACGGGGAGGCAGTGTTATTATTCAGACCTATAATCCGGAGCATCCTGCCATTGTTGCCGCCAGTCATCACGATTATTTGGAGTTTATTCATAAAGAACTACCGGAACGTCTGGAGATGGGATATCCTCCATACACCTCCATGATCCGGTTTATTGTTCGTGGTCCCAATGAGGCCGAAACTGAAAAATATGCACAAACACTCGCTGGTTACCTTCGAACGCAAATAGGTAAAGAACGTGAAGAACGACAAAAAAAAAATATTCCCTTTCAAGCTCGTATTTTGGGGCCGGCTCCAGCTCCTTTCGCTAAATTAAAAGCTAACTATCGATTCCATTTCTTTATCTGTGGGACTGCATTGGATCTGTTTCGTAAAATCATTAGGGAACTCCCTAATGATTTTATTAAAAAGTCAGGCGATATCGAATGGATCGTTGATGTCGATCCGCTTGATACACTTTAATGTTGCTGCGTATTTAGCGTAAATATCGATAAAAACATGGAATGGGATTAATATTAATGAACGTAAACAATATTTTCTCAAAAGGAATTTTTATGAATCGACGAGAATTTAATCGTGTTTGTTCCACCTTTTGTGGTATACATTTAATGACAGGTATTTTGACGAATAGTTCATCCCTTCGGGCGGATTCGACCGATGTGAATTGTGAAATATCAGACCAGGAGATGGACGCCGTCTATCGGGAGGCACAAACTCCCTATAAATATGGAGTTGTTATTCCGGAGAACGATGGTGATATGGTCGATTGTCCCAATCTGTTTCATAAAGACAGTGCCTGGTATATGATCTATGTCCGTATGACCAAAAATGTTGGATATGAAGGTTGTATTGCTCGAAGTGACGATCTTCTGCATTGGAAGCCGTTGGGAACAATATTATCCTTTAAAAAAGAGGGTTGGGATGCCTGGCAGGCATCGCCATCGGTTGCTCTGGTCGATCATAACTGGGGCGGGTCGGGAGAACTTCTTCCGTTTAAGGATAAATATTGGTTTACCTATTTAGGGGGAGCGGGTAAAGGATATGAACCTGATCCGTTGAAAATCGGAGTGGCTTGGACCGATAAACCGACCGAGGTTAAAGAATGGATTCGACATCCCCTTCCGATTATGGCACCTGAAGATTCCGATGCACGTATGTTTGAAAAAACGACCCTCTATAAAACCAACGTTATTTGGGATAAAGAGAAACGGTTAGGGGCTCCTTTTATCGTTTATTATAATGGAAAAGCTCTGGAAAACAAAAAATCGGTAGAGCGAATCGGAATGGCGATTTCCGACGATATGATTCATTGGCACCGTTATGGAACGGGACCTGTTATCGATAATGGAAGTGGAATTTCCGGCGATCCGCAACTCGTTCGAATGGGGGATTTGTGGGTTATGTTCTATTTCGGGGCGTTCTGGAAACCCAAGGCGTTCGATACCTTCGCTTGTTCCAGGGATCTGGTTCACTGGCGTAAATGGCAGGGACCACCTTTAATCGCGCCAAGTGAACCTTGGGATAATATTTACGCGCACAAGCCGTGGCTGATTAAAGTAAACGGTATCGTCTATCACTTCTATTGTGCCGTAGGCGATAAAGGAAGAGGTATTGCCCTGGCAACATCCAAACCAGTTAAGTAAAGAGAAAAGGTGACATTGAAAACGGTCTGCGTATGTTTTTGAGGTTTTTAAGGTATCATGGTTTCGAAAACGACCAAGAAAGGTGGATACCTCGTCTGTATCTTCCGTAATTTACAATTTCGTAAAGTTGGTTGTACGTGAAATCCGGGTTTTCGAAACCATCTTGTATTTTATTTTCGCCTTGAGTAGCCCGAATTGTAACACAGAATTGTCGGCAACCGTTTCGGGGGATCGGGATTTCGGTCTCCCATTAGTTATACTCAAGGCCGTTTTAAATTCCTTTTTTCAAAACAGGTGTCTCGCCTGTTTTATTCCCCTGAATGAACTCCTAAATGAAAGTGTTGTCTACCTCTAGAATTTAACGATATATTTTTTTGCGTCTTTTGCGGTGACTGTAAAGACGATATGTCCGTCCTTTAATTCAAAGGGAACATTTTCATCGGCACAGGTAATACTCTTAACCTTTTTACCAATGGTTTTTTCGTCCAGTTTGACTTCAAAACTATCAAGTACAGGAATTGGTAGAATCGTCCATTCGGAATCGGTTGGCGTTACGGAAACGGCTCCGGGCGTAATAACACCGCGATAGGGATACTCTGTTTTATTTGGCAGCAGACGGAAAAAGGTTTCGCGTTTTTCTTCCATTTCAATTGGGTCAATTTTAACGGCGAGTTTTCCTCCGTTTCGACTGATTCGAATTTCTGCTACTGAATAACAGAGATTTCTGCCCCCTTCGCCCATAATGGGATATCGCTTGTGTGTATTCGTATCGAACAGTCCGACAACAATATGATAGAGTCCTGTTGGAATATCATCCGGGACGGCAATTGTTTTCGTTCCGAAGGTATGGATCTTTTGGTTTTTACCGAGTCCCCATTTCGAGGTCGGTACAGATGGATTTTCACCACTGATAACGAACCAGCTCCTGGGGTTATGTCCATAACCACGATACGGCTCAACGATATGTGCAAAACAAAGGAGGTCTTTCGGAAGTGGTTCATCGCTATACCACTCGACATTGATTTGAAAGTTTCCGTTTTCGAGTACATTCGAATTGGTTAAACGTGGCGTAACCGGATAGATCTCCTGTTTGAGATATTTACGGCCATTAACATAAAACGAGTCGGGGCGCTGGGAGAATTCGACGATTTCCTTTTCGTTCGCCGGATTACAGATAATTCCGGACAGGGCACGACCGTTCTTGTCCGTTACATAATAGCCGTAATAGGGAAGTGTTGTTCCGTCTTCCAGTTTCCAGTTACCGAGTCCGCGATTGGCGTAGACCTTCATACCATCGGACCAGGTCACAATCTGTCGATAGATATTGGATTTCCCATTTTCACGAGCGAATTCGAAACCGACAATTTCCTTGTCTGCGTAATTGCGAACGACATGTTGCGCGAGATAATGTTTCCGGATACTGCCCGGATAGAATTCGTTAAGTGAAACCATGAGATCGAGTCCACCGAGAATTTCTGCTCCGATATAATCATCACTCAATATACCGTGCAATCCATAATTTCGAAGGGAAAGATATCGGTCAGGATAACCGGCACCATGCCGCGAAAAGTTCGTATGGTTTACTGCGGCGAACCAGGGCGTTCGTGCCCAACCTTCACAGGGACAGAGCATCGACCAGGCTCGTCCCTTTTGACTCAAGGCCAGCCATTGTGCGTCTCCACCGTCGATCGAACCGATCAGAAAGTCATCGGATGCTTCACTCATCGTTATTGCTGTTTCGGTTTCACCCTTCGCGTTTTTATGGGCCAGGACTGAACCAATGGTCTCGAAACAATCCTTCCAGTAATGTTGAGTTTCTTTACGCGAATGAAAATCACCCTCTTTGGTCCAGTAGTCGAAGATATTTGCCGAGAGGAAAACATCGACGAAACAGGCATCCATTTTCGGGAGCAAACGTTTTGTAATTTCGAGATTGCGATCCAGGAACGGCCGAAACTTGTCAGGCCGCCATTGATAGCTCTGAACGCCCATTCCATGATTAATCCAGGCCTTGCGCGGCTGACCGCTTTCATGGAATGTTATATAATCGTAACTGAAATCTTTTGCGTCCGGATAGAAGTCGATATAATTATCATGATATCCGAAAGGTACATTATGCGCCGCACAAATTTCATTTAACTCGACCAGTTCCTTGTATGTTCCGAGTGTCGGCAGGACTGTAATACCGTCATGTTCATCCCAAATATCGGGAAGACGAACGTCGTAGCCCCAGCGTTGCCAGCAGTGTTTGACGAAAAGGGAATCGGTAACACCATATTCGAAAACCTTTTTTACTGTTTTCGTATTGTCGGAGTAGGTTCCCCCCCAAATATCGAAGGTCAGACGTCCTCTTTTGCGCGCAACACCTGCAGAAGCCTTCGAATACCAGGGACAGAGAGTCCGATACTGAATAGCGGCACTGAACGCACCTTTATCGGTCGGAAGAAATGCAAGTCGTGACGGACTGGAAACAACGAAGGAATAGGCTTTTGTTTCCGGTCGAATTTGTAAATAGGTGGGAGGTGTTTCCGTACCGATCAAGAGGGATATGCCATTTTCAAAATCGAAACCGGCATGACTTGTTGACAGATTATGTCCACCTCCGCCGGGATTAAAGTCCTGCTTCGGCTTTTCTATAACATAGCCATGACCGAAATAGACCCGATCCGCAGTAACGTTCATCGGATTGAGTGAAAAATTACCGATTCGTTTCGGATTCGGACTATTATCAGGAATTTCGATAATTAAAAGACCGTTTTGTTCATATACATTAAGTGTAATTGAGAGTGGTTCGTCATTAATCAGTATCGAAATGGCCTGCGAGACTTTTCCGGACGTATCCTGATGAAGCCTTGAACATTGAACCATTGAAAAACTATCCGGGATCGAATAATTGCCGACTGACAATCGAATACCGGTAAAGAAGAGTTCTTTTCCTGTCCTCGGATTCGTGATAGAATATTTCGCGTCGATTAATCCCTGCGGACCAGGTGTAATTGTTGCCGTCATATCATTGGCAAGATTGAATTTATAATATTTCTTCGCTCCTTCGGTGACCACAGTTACCGGATCTCCCGTATTTCGGGCATTGATCACTAAACCGCTCATAAAACAACCGTCACAGATCGTATTATTTTTCGGGCCGGGATTGAATTCAACGGTTAAAACCATTTGTTTTCCGGCATAGGCGGAGAGATCGACCGACCGATCCACCCATACTTTACTATCGGTATGAATTTCGTCGAGTAGTTTCTTTTGACCGCCTGTTTCTTTTCCGTAAATACGGAACGTTACACCGTCGCTACTCGGTTCCTCCGGATTGGGCTTGCGAATGGCACAGCCGTAATCGAAGGTAATTCGATCCTTTTTCGGGATCTGAAGGGCATAATCCATATAGACGCTGCCACCCATTGGAGTGTAGGGGGGATGACTACTGACGGCACGTCGATCCTGACCGCAGTCTGCCCTGTCAATAGCAAGATGGGCCTTCGATTCTTTATTCGAACCGGACCAGTTCTCCCCGAGCTGGACGATTGGTTTTCCTTTTAAATTATAATAGGCAGTATATGGTTTGTCGAGCAGTGAAATACCTCCATTTTTAATAATCGTCAAAAGTTCGACTTTTTTCGGAAGGACTGGAAAACGTGTTTCGATAACACGAACGGCATTCGCTCGTTTCTTTTGACCGTCCAATTCGAAATCGACATAAAGATTCAATGGATAATGGGCCGTAAATGTCCCGGGAAGTGGCCGGAATCGATATTCGAATTCCTTCTTGTTTTGGGCGGGTATTTCTGCCGTAAATACTATCGTTTTCACTTCCCGATTACTATGATCGATCCCGACAATCGTATCAATAGAACAAACGGATATGCGGCATGAAACAGCTTTTGACGATTCATTGGCTATTGTATATTTCGCCGTATAAATTCGATTTTCATCGATAACCGGCATGGGATCCCAGGAAAGGGTTAAGGGAGCGGTCTTTATGGTATGCGTTGTAAAATTGAGTGGCTTGTATTCATTATCTGCCGCCAGGCTTAAAACACTCAACCCAAAAAACGTTTGAAGAAATACCACTAATAATATGGCTCTCCATAACTGAAACTTTTTCAACATAAATTACTCCTTTTTGTTCTTTTTCGGACAGGTCCTAAAAACATATGTTTTCATTAAACATAGTCATTAAACATAGTCATTAAACATAGTCATTAAACATAGTCATTAAA
>CAYUAP010000167.1:0-9588 GCA_964442735.1 uncultured Planctomycetaceae bacterium
CGCGCAGTAACCGGGAATCGCGCAGTAACCGGGAATCGCGCAGTAACCGGGAATCACGCAGTAACCGGGAATCGCGCAGTAACCGGGAATCACGCAGTAACCGGGAATCACGCAGTAACCGGGAATCACGCAGTAACCGGGAAGTATGGGCAACCTCGCCCACTGTTGTAATGACCTGTTCGGCCTTAAACTGTCGTCTAACGAGGAACTGTCGCCAAACCGGGTATCATTTCCACCTCCAACGGAGGCCCTTAAATAACCATACTTGATAAAAGAGAAAATAAAACTTTTGTTTTATTATAATTCATACACTTGAAAGAAGGGGATGAATTTACAGACAATAATATGCAAACCTTTAGAATATATTTTACAAAAATGGAACAAATATCAAATTTCATCAATAATAAAAAACAATGATAAAGATCAATGATAAAGAAAGTCCGACTTTTCCGTAACATATACTGTACGATGTTATAAATTCGGCATTTCTTGGGAGCGCGGACGTCTCGTCCGCATTCTCCAAAACAGGTGTCTCGCCTGTTTGGAAAAATAGATTTTTATAACAACCTTGAGTATAACATAATAAAATAGTAACCGTTCACGGATATAAAGTGAAACCACGGAGATACTTGTACGACGTTATAAATTCGGTATTTCCTGGGAGCACGGACGCCACGCCTGACGGCAGGCAGGTCTCGTCCGCATCCTCCCAAACAGGCATCCTTCCAAACAGGCGTCTCGCCTGTTTGGAAAAATAGATTTTTATAACGACCTTGAGTATAACATTGATTTTCACGGATAATTTTTTGACAAACAAACTTTTTATGATATAATTATTTATTATAATAGATAAAAATGTTTAGTTTGTTATTGCAACATATTGTATTTTTCGACAGACTATCTGTGTTTATCCGTGATATCCGTGATTCCAAAAACATTCGTGGATGATTACATAAAATATAACACAACGAAAACATAACGAACACACTGCATGCAGGATAAAACTTGTATCCGTAAACGACCCAATGGACAAAAGAAACCTCGATATCAACAGGATTTATATTGCTGGTGAATGTTTCATCAAAACCTTTAAGGAAAATTTGTAATGACAAGCAATCAACATGCCAAATGGAAAACGGAACGCATATCATGGTTGATCAGTCAATCATCAATCAATAAATCATCTCGTTTCTGGTTCTGGTTTGGATTGGTATTATTTATCTTTTTTGCGATACCACTTGTTTTCATGGTGATATTTTCGATATTAAGTATAATCATTGGTGATTACAGTATGTTTCAATCCAATATAGGGGGATGGAAAGATATTGTAGAATTTTTGTTCGGTTATTTATCAATTGTAATCATACAGATTATAATCTATTATACATGTCTGCGTCAGAAAAAGAAATCGGTTAAATTTATTTTTCATCCATTAAACGCAAAACTTGTGGAAGAAGAGAAGAATGACATTCCGGAAATGCCATTTCTGTTTGACTATTCTTTTTTTCTCCATTCGCTCTATTCCAAAGGTCCCCGTATTCCTGAATATACCTGGAGGAAGATTCGAAGTCGGGAAGATCTGTTTCAACTTAACCTGTCCAATACAAATACCAAGGATGACGATCTGAAATGGCTGGATGGTCAGGAACAATTGGAATCGTTAAATCTGTCGGAAACACAAATACAGGGTGATGGTCTTCAATATCTGAAAACATGTCCACAATTGAAATCATTGGTACTCAACCAGTGTAGTCACTTGTGTCAATCCGGTTTCAAACAACTATCGCGTCTATCGGACTTGAGGGAACTGCATATTGCCAATATTCCGATTTATTCCGATCAACAGATCAATCAAATTATGGATCTATCCTCGTTAAAGGTCCTCAATTTAGCCGGTAACTGGCAATTGAGAGAATCTGCGTTTTCTTCGCTTGCCCGACTGACAAATTTGGAGATACTCAATCTGTCCAGTTGCATTGGCCTGCATGACAAAAAACTTCAGTTCCTGGCAACACTGCATAATCTCAAATGGCTCGACCTATCGGCTATCACTTTATCCGGAAACGAATTGAGTCCACTTGAAGACCTTGAACAATTGGAAGTCCTAAATTTGTTTATGACCTCTATCACAAATAAAAATCTCCAATTCTTAAAGAAACTGAATAGACTTCATACATTAGTTTTGAGCGGAACAAAAATCGACGATAAAGGTCTGGCGACTCTTTCTTCACTCAAAAATTTACGGCAACTGCATTTAGAAGGTTGTACGATCAGTGATCACGGTTTGAAAGATTTAAGTAATATTCCAACACTTGAACTACTTGAATTGAATTTTTGTTCTAACATTACCAATCAGGGATTAACATCTTTAGTAAAATTGAAGAATCTGTACCATCTCGGACTGGATTCGTGTTTTCAAATAAATGATACAGGAATTATGAATCTTGCAGAAAATCCTACACTGGAAGATATTACCTTTAATCTGACCAATGTTAATGAAAAAGTTATTCCCTTGTTTATAGAAAAGCAAAATCAATGTCGTCAATTGGCACAAGTCAAAAAATACTATTATTTAAGTTGAATTTTAAAGGACAAAACAATTATTGATCCTGTTCAAAGGGTGGTGATTAATATAGGCAAAACATAACGGTATTATATGGTAATTTGCAACCGTTCATGGATATAAAGTGAAACCACGGATATACTGTACGACGTTATAAATTCGGTATTTCCCGGGAGCGCGGACGCCATGCCTGACGGCAGGCAGGTCTCGTCATCCTCCAAAACAGGCGTCTCGCCTGTTTGAAAAAACAAACTTTTATAACGACCTTGAGTATAACACTGATTTTCACGGATAGTTTTTGGCAAACAAACTTTTTTATGATAAAATTATTTATTATCATAGATAAAAATGTTTCGTTTGTTATTGTAAAATATTGTATTTTACGGCAGACTATCTGTGTTTATCCGTGATATACGTGGTTTCAAAATCGCTCGTGAATGGTTACGGTAATTGTAAAGGAACACGAACAGAACATAGATACGGACAGGACATATGACATTCAGTCCTGAAAAGCACAGGGCGAGACGCCTGTGCCCCCGACTGTCTGCAAAAAAAATTCTATCCCCTTCCCCGCGGACTGGAGGAAGAATTTCAGCTTAAAAACGTTACAAGATACCAATAAAAGTTCAATGATTTTCTGTATGAGTCAAGGATCGGAAACGTTGGTCGAATTCATCGGGGGAAGATCCAAACTCCTTGACCTTCCCATCAAATACAAGTCGTCCTTCATTAATGAAGAGAACACGTGATGCAACGGCTCCAACTTCCTGAAGAATATGGGTTGACAGAAGAATGGTTTTTTCCTTCCCGATCCGTTTGATAGTGGCTCGTACCTGATGAATCTGATTAGGATCGAGACCGGCAGTAGGCTCGTCCAAAATCAAGACATCCGGTTCATGAAGGAGCGCCTGTGCCATACCAACTCGTTGACGATAACCACGGGATAAATGGCCAATTGGCTTGCGAAGGACGGAAGATAAATCGCATATATTAATGACGTTATCAATGGCCTCTTTTGCACGTTTACGACTGAAATTTCTGACTTGCGCAAAAAACTCCAGTAGAGACAATGGACACATATCGGGATATAGGGGGCCGTTTTCCGGGAGATATCCGAGATGTTTCGCGCCTTCAATTCGATCGACGGACATATCAAACCCCGCGATTTTAGCCTGACCGGCCGTTGGCGTTAAAAAACCCGTTAGGAGTTTCATCGTTGTACTCTTTCCGGCCCCATTAGGACCGAGAAAACAAGCTATTTCCCCCTTCCGAAGGTGAAAACTAACCTCGGACGCTGCCGCAAATTGCCCGTATATTTTCGTTAAACCAATTGCGTCTATCATTTTTATTATCGTTTTCCTTGAGTTACACGAGTCCAGAGGTCCGTTCGGAATGGAGTCGCCGGAAAACCTTCCTTGTTATAAAGATTACATTCCGGATTGTCTGCCCAGGCATAACGAACGGCCACAGGATGGGCAACTTGTGCCGAAGAGAGAACGATTCTATCACCCTCTAATTTCGCGTCCGCCCAATAAAATACCTGGTCCGCCCCGGCAACCGCAAATCCCTTTAACGTGTCCCCTTTAACGACAAGTCCACTTCCCATTGAGTCGAAGGATACCATGGCTTTATTATCATCGATTTTCAAACAATGAAAACGTGGTCCGGAATAGACAACTTCTTTACCGTAATCTTTTGCCAGGGCCCATGCGGCCAGTCTGGCTCCAACATCCTGCTTGTTCTTCGGATGAATGTCTTTTTCTTCTCCGATATCGATAATAACAGCTTCTCCGGTTCCACGAAGGGCCATTGTCCTCGTTTGTGCTTCCCGCAGTTCGGCCCAGGCACTTGCTGTTGGTTTTTCCTGACGCTTCATGAAATTCGCCAACTGGACATAATAGAAGGAGAAGTCGCCCTGTCCCCATTCTTCACGCCAATTCTGGATCATGGCGGGAAATAACGTTTCATACTGAACGGCACGGCCTGCATTGGCTTCCCCCTGATACCAGACGACTCCTCGAATCGTATAGGGCTTGATAGGACAGATCATTCCGTTATACAGATAACCGGCCCTCTGCTGCGGTCCCACCTTCTTAATTCGTTCCGGGTCAAGGACAGGCGAGAAATCAGGATTCGCAGCCAATACTTTTGGATTTATCCAGGCTTCACACGAGGCACCTCCCCATGAATCGTTAATCAAACCGACCGGAACCTTCAATTCCTGATGGATCTTCCGAACAAAAAAATAACCGACCGCCGACATTTGGGCGGCCATCTTCGGACTACATTCCTTCCATACCGGTAATTCAAGATCCTTTTGCGGTTCCGAGATACTCGTACACGGAATATTCATATAACGAATTTCCGGATAGTCCGCTTTTGCAATCTCTTCCTTCGCGTTATTCGCACTATTTAATATAAAGGACATATTCGATTGACCGGAACAGATCCATACTTCCCCAAATAGAATATCACTGTACTCGACTTTATTATTGCCTGTTACAATCAATTTATGGGGACCGCCCGCAACGACTGGATCCAGTTTTAACGTCCAGTTACCATCTTTGTCTGCTACAGTCGTCTTCGTTTGCCCGGCTATTTCGATTTTGATCTTTTCATTCGGTGTCGCCCAACCCCAAATCGATACCTTCATGTCCCGCTGTAATACCATTTTATTACCGAATATTTTCGGTAATTTTACATCCGCAGATGACAATGAACATAAAAACAGAAGAAAAATAAAAGAAAACAACAATCGTTGTATTCGAGCACAATTTAATTTCATGATTAACCTCGTTTAATAATGTTATGTACGTAAACGGTTAAATATCGGAGAACGTACAATATTCTTTTATAGGGATATTACTGATTTTTCAAGGATGTTATTCCCTGAACATATCTCCGGCCCATAAACTGATTATACCGAAGAGATATTAATACATCAAGTAGCAAAAAAAATAAAGTTGATATCGGTTATAGTATCGGGAGACAGGACCGGCCCAGCCTCCCTCCATGGTTTGACAATATAACATTCGTCGATCATAATAGGCTAAACTATTTTAGTAACCGTTCACTGATATAAAGTGAAATCACGGATAACACTGATTTTCACAGATAGTTTTTTGGCAAACAAACTTTTTTATAATAAAATTATTTATTATAATAGATAAAAAATGTTTCGTTTGCTATTGTAAAATATTGTATTTTACGACAGACAATCTGTGTTTATCCGTGATATCCGTAGTTCCAAAATCGTTTGTAAATGGTTACCTATTTTACAATTTGTCCATCAACAAGGCGAATAGCACGGTCACAGCCATCAGCCTGGTCCATGTCGTGGGTCACCATAACAATGGTCAATGAATTATCGTGATTGAGTTCACGAAGCAGTTTAATAATCCCCAGCGAAGTTTTAGAATCGAGATTTCCAGTTGGTTCATCGGCCAAGAGTACACGTGGATCGGTTATTAGTGCGCGCGCAATAGACGCCCTCTGCATTTCCCCACCCGACAGTTCGTTCGGCCTGTGTCGTAATCGATGGGAAAGACCAACCATCTCCAAAAGTTCCCCGGCTCGACGTCGATAACGGCTCCGGTTCTTGAAATAACCGAAAATACTATCCCGAATCATTAAAGGAGCCATGACATTTTCAAGGGTCGTCATTTCCGGTATTAAATGATAGAATTGAAATATCATACCAATGTAACGATTACGGAGAATATCACGTTTTGAACTCGGAAGATTGTCCGTTCGCTGACCATCAAAATAGATCGAACCGGAATCCGGAACATCCAGTGTCCCCATTAAATGCAGTAACGTACTTTTCCCGGAACCGCTCTGACCAACAACCGCTAGAAATTCCCCCGTTCGAACTTCGATATTCACCTTTTGAAGAACCGGTATCAGTTTTTTCGCCTTGATGTACCCTTTACATAAATCACGAACCTCAAGAAGAACCGGTCGTTTATCGTCATTATCGCGTTGAAAAAGGTTCGGACGTGGCTGATCTTCCTGTATCAATGTCACCGCATCACCGTTATTGGTAATCGACTCCAATGTCTCAACCTCTTTTTCTGCTAATCCTGATATCGACTCTTCCTGGGAATTTTCCACTTTTATCCTATCGACTTCCCGTGGAAACATATTATCGGCTATGACTGATGGGGTCGTCTGCTTGATTTGATCTGTCTGATCGGTTTGCTCTGTCTGCTTGATTTGATCTGTCTGCTTGATTTGATCTGTTTGATCGGTTTGCCCTGTCTGCTCGGTTTGCACTTCCTGTTTAAAGAAAGGTGTTTTATCCACCGAACTAATCGGGACTTTAGGTCCGGCTGTTGTCAAGCGGCGTACCAATTCCTCCAATTCCGGACTTCGTTCCGAAGAAGTGTTCTCCATCGGAATTCTATTTTCGAACGGAATTTCATTCGTGCTATCAGGAGAAATATCGTCCTCCGAAACGATACCATATTGCGGATCCTCGACGTATTGACCGTCTTCCGCCGAAGACACTTCAAAAGGAATTCCATTGGCATCGAGCATTGTTCGATGCGATTGATTCAGTAATTCAGGAAGAACCGCCGTTGTGTCGGAAGCCCTTCTTTTCAATAAACTTCGTTCCATTTATGTCACCTTGCAGTAACGAGTATCGTTTGTTATATTATCATTAAAATTTGTTATAAAGGACAATTAAGGCAAATACCGAAATCGATCTTAAACGCGAAGTGCATCCACCGGATTGAGACGGGATGCCCGCAAGGCGGGCAGGACACCAGAGAGAACGGCAATTAAAATGGCCCCGGCCATAATTTTGACGACGGTCAAGGGTTCGACAATCGCAGGGACTTCATAAAACATATAGATTGCCGGATCGAAAACTTCATGGCCCATAATACGGGACAGAAAAGCGGCAATCGTATTAATATTACTGACGAAATAAAGGCCAAGAATCAGTCCGAATCCGGTTCCGACCAGTCCGAGTGCCAGTCCGTATCCCAGGTAGATCTGCATAATCCCCCAGCCGCTGGCTCCTAGTGATTTTAGTATACCGATATCACGTGTCTTTTCCACAACGATCATAAAGAATATGGCTAGAATACCGAATCCGGCAACGGCAATCGTCAAAAAGAGCAGAACGTTTAATATGGACAATTCCGTTGAGACGGCGGCCAACATCATGGCTTGCTGATCACGCCAGGTCTCCACTTCATAAAGAGAAGGGGGAAACGCCTCGTCGTTCTGAAGCCGATCACGGAGTTCTTCTATTCGAACACCCGGCTTGGCCTTAATTAATATATGGGTGGCCATACACTTGCCATCGGGATTAATCATACCACGCAGTTCCTGTAATTTTTTAATTGGAACATAAACAAAGGTATCGTCATACTCCGTCATACGACATTCATAAAGATCGGAAATAGTAAAACGGTCATAAACGATACGGGGAAGCGCATTTTCCGCACCGACGGCCAAAAAAGACAGCGTAACATCATCTCCGGGAACACGTGTCAATAATTCCTGGAATATTTCTTTACCCGTTTTCGGATCTTTAATTCGGCGCCGCAGTCCGGAGACGATTCCCATTCCAACGATAATCCCCGATTCCTGCTGGTTTTCCTTGTCGAATTTTACTTGAAATTGATCGTAATTATCCAATGGAGAAGAGGACGCCGGAATGGGAACATTATTGGATGCAAGGGCCGTTTCCGTCTTAATATCCTGATTGTAGGAAGGAGCAGCAGGCAGATTTTTGAGTGCTGCCGCATAGGGATTGGATACGGTCGTTGACGTATTGCCGAGGGCATTAAGCGCCCCTGGCGTTGTTATATTCGGTGGTGTTATATTCGGTGGTGTTTGTACCATTGTTGGCTGTGGTAATGGTTCGGAGACCGAATCCGGTTTTCGTATGGTTTTAAAGATTTCCTTCTGACGATTCGATTCCTGTTCGCGCATTTTCTCCAATTGTGCCATATAACGACGTCGAATCCATCCCCCTTCCGACAAAGCCAATCGCTGAATCCCTTTATCACCAAATAATGGATTACGGGTATCATATCCATCTTCTCGCAATTTAAAGGAGAGATGTTCCCGATTGGCCGGATGCTGAAGATATCTGGAAATCGTCGTTACTTTTTCATGGGAGAGTTCGTCGATTCCAATAATTTGAGCTTGTCGCGTAATGACTTCACCACCGATAATTTCGAAACTGAGCAGACCGGGCGTCGTCACTGTTGGTGTTACCGCCTCAATCATATTGCCACCAACACGCCAGACATCCTTAACACGCTGATCCACATCGTCGAATCCCCGGAGACTGGAACGCGAACTGACAGTAACGTCGGAGAGAACACCATGAATTCGGCCCTCCATTTCACGAGAAAAGCCGAGCATGACCGCATTGACTATGATCATTGTCGCTACTCCAAGCGTTACACTGATCACACTAACCAGAGCTATATATCGCGTTAGTAAATAACGCCAGGTCAATAATAATTTATACATACATCAGCTTCCTTGCCAATTGCAGCAATAATTCCAGGTACAATAAACCACGGTGTATCCATACACACAGTGACTGTAAAAACGTTCTTTATTACGTAATGCGGACTGGAGATCCACACCATAGGGGCGGATATCATCTTCTTTCCCGGGATGTTTGACCGCTGTCGTCCTTCTCTCCCACACCCGCTTAAATAAACTCCGGTAAAAACCGATAAAATAATCAAGTGGACAGGAATTCCGACATCGCCTCCATCCACAGCTTGACTTTAAATCATCATTCAAAACTTCAAGAATGGACACGAACTTCCGTTTTCCATGGTGTAATCGTTCACGGATATAAAGTGAAACCATGGATAACACTGATTTTCACGGATATTTTTTGGCAAACAAACTTTTTTACGATAAAATTATTTATTATAATATACTGTACGACGTTATAATTTCGGCATTTTTCGGGAGCGCGGACGTCTCGTCCGTATCCTTTAAAACAGGCGTCTCGTCTGTTTTGAAAAACAGACTTTTATAAC
>CAYUAP010000168.1:0-9466 GCA_964442735.1 uncultured Planctomycetaceae bacterium
GCATCCTCCAAAACAGGCGTCTCGCCTGTTTTGAAAAACAGACTTTTATAACGACAAACAGACAGGCGTTTCCGTCTGTCTGTTTACAAAAACTCGGTTATATCAGTTGGAAGTCATTATTTCTGGGCTTGTCCATCCTGATTTGCAACGGCATGAAGATGGTCTTTATCGATATAAATGACCTCAGAAGCGTCCTTTTTATCCTTGGTATAAGGAATAGGCCAGCCAACGCGAATAACCTGTTCATAATAAACAGTACATTTATAGTGAACATGATGAACCTGAACGGGGCCGACCAAGGGGAAGAAACGCGGGGGATCCACATAATCGGCAATCAGTTCTTTAACAATTTTAACATCGTTACGATAACGTGTTTCTAAAAATGGAACGCCACCATTGTTTGGTTTTGCTTTTTCCAAGAGACGAATTACTTCATCGTCAGACGGTTCATCCAGACCTGCAGGAATTGCTTCAGTAATAGGCGGTAAAACCGGAACCTGGCTATAGCGGTCCTGTTCAAACGCCATGTCCTCATAAGCGCCCTGGAAATAGGGACTTACCGGAATTGGAATACTCAACCAACCAAGGCTGGGGCCGGCCACGCCAATACATCCTGCGGTGGTGATCATCGAAATTACAGCCAAAAGTCCGGCCAATCTCAAATTTATCTTTTTCATCTTTGTACTCTTCCTTGATTAGACGAATTACAGTTTAATACAATCAAATCCAATTTATACTCTTTATCCATGGAAGCGTTCTGAAACCTTCGTCTTCGGTTCCCCTTGCGTGTCCCTGTCTTTATTTCTGAAGAAGGCTTGAACTCTTCTTGATGTATTATCGTTCTTTGTTTTCTTAAAACTTGTATCTTTTTCTGATTATTTTGGATATTCGGTGGATTTTCACCTATTATTTTGATTAATCGGTTATAATACCGTCATGGTATTTACTCAATATTGTTTTTATCTTCCCAAATAAATTAATGTCTTGATCATTTTGGGGAAAAAGAATATGATACAGGTAAATGGATTAACTTTTAAATATCAATAAAAGGAGTAACGAATTAATGAATTTCGATGTAAATTATCAAAATGCCCCGTTAATTCTTGATGTTCAGGGACTTGTTAAGCGATATGGATCGCGAACGGTAGTTAATGGGGTCAGTTTTAATGTTCATGAAGGGGAAATAGTCGGTCTACTCGGTCTCAATGGTGCCGGCAAAACCACCAGTTTTCGAATGACTTGTGGTCTGATTCCCGCTGTACAGGGAACCGTTATCTTAAATGGTATCAATGTCTCTGAATGGCCAATGTATCGACGTGCTCGTGAAGGGAAAATGGGTTATCTTCCCCAGGATAGAAGTACTTTCGGATCCCTGTCAACTGAACAAAATCTTTACATTATGGCCGAGCAACTTGGTATGCCTCATGCGGAACAAAAAACCCGATGTAACCAGCTCATGAATGAATTCCGACTGGAGAAAGTTCGCCATAGTAAAGTGGGAAATGGTGGTACCGGTGGACTGTCCGGAGGTGAACGACGCCGACTTGAATTCGCACGTGCACTCCTTTCCGATCCTAAAATTCTCCTATTGGACGAACCTTTTGCAAATGTTGACCCCCCTACTGTTATAGAAATTCAAGAGGTTATCCTGAATCTCTCCAAAAATGGAATTGCCTTCTTGATTACCGACCATCAGGTTCCGGAAATCCTGAAAATCGCCCATCGGATCTATGTCATAGATCAGGGAGAGGTTCTATGTTCCGGTACCGCCGAAGAGGTACTCGCTAATGAAGAGGCGCAACGTCGATATTTCTGTGGAGATAAATCGGATTCGAACGACCGGGCGGCACAAGCTGCAAGTATTATTCAAAAACGGAAAGGTGTACAGAATGGAGGAAAAGGTAATTTGGATCAATCCAAAACTTCATCCTCCGAAAACAATTCTCCCGAAACATTAAATGATTCGACCGTTCAGGAGTCAAAAAAGGATCTCTTCCAATCGAATACTACAACTTCCGAGTGTGTCGATTCTGAACGTTCCCTGTCACGAAAACGTTCTTCCGATGCAACTTCCGATACCGATTCCAACTCTTTAAACGATACCGAATCACGACGACATTTGTCACTTCACCGAAGAGAAAACGAACAGGTTACACCCTCTGTATTTAAAGACAAGGTAAATCCCCACCCAAAAAAAGGTTTTCTCGAAAAAATTTACAGTGTTTTTCGAAAAAAGCGTTGAAATAAATCGTTTCGTCCGGTAAAATGGCATAGGAAGAGTTCTTTTACAGAAACTAAATGTTTTATTTATGCCATTTCCTACCTTAATAAAAGGACAGAACGATGAAAAGACGTGATTTTATTGGTGTTCTCGGAGGATCCACCATTCTGGGTCTGACTGGACAGACTTGGAGTCTCCCCGAGGTGTTGTCGAATGATTGTTTCGATGATTTCTATTTTAAATGCCCTTTTGATGGCGGTATCATTCATGAACATCATGGACGTCCTGTCTTGGGAACACAAAAAAGTGACAATGGGGAATCCCTCTTGAAAATTGAAGTGTCTGGTATCGCTCCGGTTGATGCCCTCGTTACGGTTTTGGCGCCAGATGGAAAAACAATTCCAACTGTCCGTAAAGGAAATGAATTTTATTGTGAACTTCTGCTCAAAAACCGTATTTCTGAAATTCAGGCTGTTTGTACCGTCAATAATGTTAAAAGGACGATTGTGACCCGTCCTGTATGGGCGCAAAATTCTTTTAAACGTTATAAATTTCAAATCGACGACAATAGCTTTTTCCTTCGCGATATTCAAAAACACGAATATAAAGATATTTTTGAATGTTTTTATTTGAAAGGGTTGAAGGCTTTACATCGTCAATATGGAACTCGATTTGTTTTAAATTGTTTCTATACGACACCAGAACGCGATTTTAATATGACGATGATGTCGGACCGCTATAAATCACAATGGGAAGATAATGCCGATTGGTTACGTTTGGCCTTTCATGCGGAAAATGAATTTCCCGACGAACCCTATAAAAACGCAACTCCGGAAAAATTGGCCGCTGATTTCGATTTAACCGCACGTGAAATCAAACGATTTGCGGGACGTGCCTATTCTCCACCCGGTATTATCCATTGGGGAACCATTCGTCCGGAAGCCTATAAAACATTATGGGAACGTGGTTCCCGATGTCTTTCCGGCTACTTCAATCGAGTCGGTAATAAAAGCTGGATCGTCGCCTTCCAACTACCGGACAAGGTATGTGAATATATGGAAAATCATGAAGGCTGGATGCACTTCGAGTCCGGTTTGACCTTTTCCCGTTTGGAAATAGTATGTAACAGTACACCATTGGAACAAATAGTACCAACCCTTCAACGTTCGATTGACAATCCGGCAACTGCGGAAGTCCTTGATTTTCTGACCCATGAACAGTACTTCTGGTCCTCCTATAAAAATTATATTCCGGAACATTTTGCCCGACTGGATGCCGCAATACGTTTCGCGGTTGAACGAGATTACAAGCCCGTCTGGCATAACAACGGCTTTTTCAGTATTCCGGAATAATTTTTTTTGAATAGAATCGAATTATGACAAACAGTAAATCAAACGAGGAAAAAAGAGAAGAAACCCCTGCCCTTAAGACAGGTTCGACTTCCTTGGAAACGACGGAATCTCTTCCGGAGGTTATTTATTTTCCTCCACAGAATGGTACGGAGCCCACACAGGAAAACAATTTCTCTGTTATACCTCCTCCGTCCGTGGACGACGATTCGCGAACATTTGTGACCAATCATCCCATCGAACTGGATTCCAATGCTACTCCATCTCTGGCCTCAACCGAGGAACTGAACGAACCACCGATTCAATTGAATTCATTTGGCCGTATTCCGGCGGGAACAATGTTGGGACATTTCGAAATTACCAATTACATTGGCGGCGGAGGAATGGGGTGTGTCTATGAAGGAATCGATAAAGCATTGGACCGAAAAGTAGCGGTAAAAGTACTGTCCAGTCAGCGTGCCCAGGATAGAGCATCGGTCGCCCGTTTTCTCAATGAAGCTAAATCGGCTGCCCGGTTAAATCATGAACACATAGCGCAGGTCTATTTCTGTGGTGAAGAACGTGGTATTCCATTTATTGCATTTGAATATGTCGAGGGGATTAATGTACGGTCATACGTCCAGGAACATGGCCGTATTCCCCTCTACCAGGCGATCAACTTCATTCTGCAAATGGCGGGAGCTCTGTCCCACGCGGCAATTCATGGTGTAACACATCGTGATGTTAAACCCTCCAATATCCTAATTACACCACAAGGAAATGCCAAACTGATTGATATGGGACTGGCGCGTCTTCTCAAACCAACCGATCCGGATACGGAATTAACGGCAAGTGGGGTAACGTTAGGAACCTTCGACTATATATCTCCGGAACAAGCACGTGATCCGCGCGCTGCCGATGTACGAAGCGATATCTATTCGCTCGGTTGTACTTTCTTTTATATGTTGGCCGGACAACCTCCCTTTCCTGAAGGTACTGTCCTTCAAAAACTTCTAATGCATCAAGGGGATGATCCACCGGATATTCGAACCTTTGCTTCGGATATTCCCGTTGAAATTTCACAGGTCATTCAAAAAATGATGGCCAAAAATCCAAAAAATCGCTTTCAAACACCTAAAGCACTGATAGATGTTCTAATTAGTATTGCCGAAGCTATTGGTCTACGACCAACCGGTCCTGAAAAAACCGAATGGGAGTTGCCGGTTATTTCCAATAAATATTTTTTCCTCAAACATATTCCCTGGACCGTATCGATCCTGATCCTGTTTATTGTCGTATACGGTTGTCAAATTTTTTTAGCTTCTGTTGACGATGAAATACTCCCTTCTTTAACGCTTCCTGTAAATAATAGTAGTCAGAATAATACGACCGATCTACTGAAAACAACAAAGTTTTCTCCCTCTGAAAAAGGAAAAGAAACGATTCCGGTCATGACATTGGATCAAACACGAAAAATTCCAACTGTCTTTTTACATGCTCTTTCAGAGCCACTGCAATCGGAAAATAAATCTGAAGTCGGTTCGTCTGTCGGCGATAACAATACCAATCAAAATACAGCAGAGAACAAGGATGTCAATGCGATACGACAGTCCGACTCTTTTGTCATAGAACATACACCGTTGTTGCTGGGGGGAATTGATATTACTCCTGTTACATCTTCTCTTAAACCGGAAGAATGGAATGCGGTCAAGGCCAATAAAGAGCAAGCTGAAAAAATAGCATTATTTTTGGGTATAACCAATCCGGAAAAGGATCTCAATTGGAGATACAGTCATTCACGGGAAACAAAAGACGTCAAAACCAGTATACCAGCCGGTCCCGTACAAAAACAAACTTCTTCCCTTTTAACCGTCGATTTAAAAGGAAAAGATTCGGGAACATTTCAGGATCTTCAGACAGCCATTGCCGCCATAAAAGTAAATCCTTCCGATATGGCCAATCAGACAGAAACTGTAATCGAATTGAAATTCAACGGTTCACTCAAGGTCTCGGCGTTACCGATTACGGGACAAAATTTGCGTATAACGGCCTCTGCCAATTTTCATCCGGTTTTAACTTTTACGGCGAGTGAAACGACTTCTGGTGGAGGAGAACGAATGTTTCTCCTGAATACAACCAATTTGGTTTTCGAAAATATCGATATTGATTTTACGGTTCCGACTCAAAATATTATTTCCGCCGAATGGTCTGTCTTCGAAATTTCCAGGGGAAGTTCACTAACCTTGACCAATACAACCGTTACCGTTAATAACAGTATTGGTGATGCCAGTTATCAAGCGCGTCATGGAAACGTCGTTTTCTTCCGTCTCAATTCCATGCGAAACGATTTTGGTAATAATGTCGAAACGAAAATATCGTCAATTGCCGTGAATAGTTCGCTATTACATGGAGAAGCCCATCTCCTGTACTGCCGACAATATACCTTGGAAAAACTCGATATCAATTCTTCTCTATTGAATATTTCCGGATATTTAATTAATTACGAAGATCTGAAAGCTCCGGATCGTGAACTGGATCGAATGGAGTTGAATATTAAAAATTCATTTGTCGTTTTACATTCCGCCATGATCTTCCATAATCAAAAAGAAGGTCAGCGTCCTTTATTTCCCATGACGGTCAATTTAATGAATTCAATCTTTCATCTGGATGATATTCCTTTAATCGCTTCGACATCACCCATGTTTCAAAGTGAATCCGTCGATAGTTCCTCCTGGAATCTGGACCGTATGATATTCCTGAATGTCTCCGGTTTTTGGCGGCATAAAAAAATGTCATCCTCCGAACCAAATTCGGACGAACCGTTCAATAATCATAAAACCTTTCGTTTAGACAGTTTTTCGACCTCGGCCAATTCGACAATAACCGGAACCGCCCCCCACCTTTTTTCCAAGGAAAATTTTCGAACGACATTATACGTTCCTCTGCTGGGAGCGAATATGGGGGATACCGAACTGAATACTGTCAAATCGCTTGAATCGGTTTTGAAATGAAGGTTTTAGGATGGGAAAATATTTTTACGGAAGATACTGTAGTTTTATAATATTATTATTTGTTATAGATAGCTTTTTTCTAAAGGAGAATCAAGTTCATGAAACGAATGAATGTTGGCATTATCGGTTTCGGAATGATAGGAAAAGTCCATGCGTTTGCCCATGCGGCAATTCCTTGGTATGCTCCGGATTTGGAGATTAAAGGAAATATAGTCCGAGTCGTAACGGAACATGAAGAAACGGCAATTCGCGCCAAAAATCAAATAGGATGTCCGGAATCCGCAACCGATTATCGAACGGTCACGGAAAACCCTAATATAGATATTGTCCATATTTGTACGCCAAATGATCGTCATTTGGTCCCATTACTTTCTGCGATAGAATATAAAAAATATATCTATTGCGATAAACCAATGGTGGCGTCGTTTAGTGAAGCGGAACTGGTTCGAAACGCATTACAAAAAAACAATTATAATAAAACATCTCAAATGACGTTTCATCTTCGTTTTATTCCGGCGATTCGTCGTGCCAAACAAATACTGGAAGAAGGACGACTCGGTCGTCTGTTCCAATATCGTATCGGATATTATCATTCCAGTAACAGTTCGCCGTTGGTTCCCTATAAATGGAAACATAGTGCTTCCGGAGGTGTCATTAGAGATCTCGTTTCCCATTTGGTTGACCTCATTGATTATTTAATTGGAACGCCATCCCAGGTTTGCGCCGACTCCTGTATTGCTTGGCCAACGCGAAAAATGCCTTCCAGAGATCCAAACGGTTCCGATATCGAAAAAGAGGTAAAGTCGGAGGATTCTGTTGTCGTTTTAACGCGTCATTCCCCTCAAAATGCAAAAATGATAACCGGAGTTATTGAGGCAACAAAATTGGCAACCGGCTGTGAAGACGAACTTCGTCTGGAAATACATGGTGAAAAAGGAGCTCTCCGCTTTTCTCTAATGGATTCCCATTATTTGGAATTCTTCGATGCGACGAAAGGTGACCGACCGTTCGGCGGTGATTCCGGATGGCTTAAAATAGCTTGCGGAGCACGATTTGAGTCGCCGGATTCCGATTTTCCATCGCCAAAATCACAGGCAGGATGGATTCGTGCCCATGTCGCTTCCCTCAGTCACTTCCTCAATTCTATTAATAAAAACGAGTCCGGCGCCCCTAATTTGTGGCAGGGCTATCATATCCAGCAAATCTTGGAGGCCGTTGCCATTTCCGCTAAAAATCGCGCCTGGACCAATTTGTAATTTTTACCGTTTATATATTTTTTATGACTATTTATTATATTTCAGGAGAATATAATGTTTTTGAAATTATGGTCAAGTAAACCGTTTTTCACAACGATTTCAATATTTTTATTATTGACATGTATTGCAAACGCCTTTGCAGACGAGTCTTCCAATACCTATATTGTACCGGAAGCACAACAGATGGTTCTACAAATTCTGGTACCGACTAAACAGCTCAAGAATAAAGATGTTCTTCGTGCCGTCATGCGGGTACCCCGTGACCAATTCGTTCCTAAAGACCTTCGATCTGTTGCCTATCAGGATTTTGCGTTACCGATTGGAGAAGCTCAAACGATATCACCACCGTTCGTTGTCGCCTATATGACGGAACAACTCGATCCCAAACCAACCGATAAAGTTTTGGAAATTGGAACCGGAAGTGGTTATCAGGCAGCTATTTTGGGTTTATTGGTCAAGGAGGTCTATACGATAGAAATAGTTCGTTCCCTCGGAATGCGGGCCGAGGCACTTCTCAAACGCTTGAAATACAATAATGTTCATTGTAAAATCGGTGATGGATATAAAGGTTGGTCGGAGGCGGCTCCCTTCGATAAAATTATTGTTACCTGTTCTCCGGAAAAAGTACCTCAACCACTGGTCGATCAGCTTAAGGATGGTGGAAAAATTTTGATACCGATTGGTAATCGATATCAACAGTATTTTTATCTCTTGACTAAAAAGGACGACAAACTCGAAAAAGAGACCTTGATCCCCGCATTTTTTGTGCCCATGACCGGAGAAGCGGAATCGAAACGTGAAGTCCAGCCGGACCCAAAAAATCCGGGGATTGTCGGAGGCGAATTTGAAGAATTCAACGAAAAGGCAAATGCACCTGTCGGTTGGTACTATACTCGTAACGTCTCCGTTCGAAAAGAAGAAAACGCCCCTCAAGGCGAACAGGTTTTAGTCTTTAACAATATACTTGTCGCACGTGCCCAGGAACGAAAAAACATGGAATCAACGGAAAAACTGAAATCACAGGGAAATTTCCAACAATCGGTATTGTCAAATGGCCAAAATTATCAGGAATTGACCTCCCATACATTGCAGGGGTTCGCTATCGATGGAAGTAACGTCCGAAAACTTGATATCTCCTGTTATATTCGCGGAAATGATCTGCAATCGTTCGGAGAACGCCGAACAATGCCGGTTATGAGCCTGACTTTCTTCGATAAAGATCGTGCTGCTATTGGTGAACAAATTATTATTGCTGTTCCCATCAAGGATTTCGGATGGAAATACTTCGAACGAAAAGATATTATCGTTCCGCGGCGAGCAAAAGAGGGTTCCATTCGCATAGGGATCCTCAATGGAATCGGTGAAATCGCATTTGATGATATTAAAATGCAAAAATCAGAAAAATAACGATTTCCATATCCCCGGAAAGAATGTTATACAGTACGACGTTATAAATTCGGCATTTCCCGGGAGCGCGGACGTCTCGTTCGCACTGCCGGGAAAACAGGCGTCTCGTCTGTTTTATTGCCCTGAAAAACGGAGTTGACTGGAACGCGGACGTCTCGTCCGTACTGCCGGGAAAACAGGCGTCTCGTCTGTTTTATTCCCCTGAAAAACGGAGTTGACTGGAACGCGGACGTCTCGTCCGCA
>CAYUAP010000169.1:0-9455 GCA_964442735.1 uncultured Planctomycetaceae bacterium
CAACTCCAAATGGAAAATCCGTCTCATCGAAGACGAATTCCAGACGAAGATGTGGAATTGATTTTAAAGATAAAGGGAAGTACTATGTTAAAACATTTGCAAACGGTCAATACAGGTCCAGCCTCAATGGAAATGGACTTTTCCGAGAGACTTAATATATTTACCGGCGATAATGGACTTGGCAAGAGTTTTCTTCTTGATGTTGCATGGTACGCTTTAACACGCAAATGGCCATCGGAAGTCCATTCCAACCTGTCGGCCAATCTTCCCGCGCTGCCGTTGAAAAACACACAAAAAGCGGAAATTGATTTTGGCATTAAGGGAAAAGGAGGTCGTGTCGTCAATTATACATGTACATTCGACCGCCAGACACAGGCCTGGCGAGGTCAGGCGGGTCGTCCGGTCAATCCGGGACTCGTTCTTTACGTGTTGGCTGATGGGAGTTTCGCCATTTGGGACCCTGCTCGTAATTACTGGAAAAAGAAAGGGAATATCGACGTTCAGGATCGCATTCCTTCTTATGTCTTTACGACACAGGAAATATGGAACGGACTCAAGTCGGACGACAAGTATCTTTGCAACGGCCTCATTGCCGATTGGGCTTCCTGGCAACGCGAAAAAAGCAAAGAGTACGACATATTGTGTACGACACTGGAGACATTATCCAATCCGGAAGAAAAGATTGTACCGGGATCGCTGAAACGTATGAGTCTGGACGATGCCCGTGATATTCCAACCTTGGAGACAACGTATGGTCCGGTCTTCGTACTTCACGCTTCATCGGGTGTTAGACGTATCCTCGGACTTGCTTATCTTCTGACCTGGGCTTGGAAGGAACATCTTATTGCTTGTGAACTTCTTGGCGAGGAAACAACTCCGCAAATAACATTTCTCTTCGACGAAGTGGAAGCACATTTACATCCGAAATGGCAGCGAACGATTATTCCTTCCCTTTTGAATGTTGTAAAACATATCTCCAATGGTACGTCCGTTCAGTTGATCGCAACCACACATTCGCCGCTCGTTCTGGCTTCGTTGGAACCGATGTTCGATAAAGAAAAAGATTCCTGGTTTGATCTTGATATTATGAAAGGAAAAGTATCGCTTGAAAACCGGAATTTTCTCAAGTATGGCGATGTCTCCTCCTGGTTGACCAGTACCGCTTTCGATTTGGGAAAAGCAACATCCGTCGAACTGGAAAATACCCTCAAGGAATTTGAATCCGCTTGCACCGAAAATAGTATGACTGCCGAAAAAGCCCGGTGTTTCAAAAAACGTCTTTCCGAACTGCTCGACGAAGCCGATCCCTTCTGGATTCGCTGGCGATATATTGCGGAAAAGAAAGGATGGCAGTAATGCTTCGTATTACCTTACAACAGGAACCAGATTCTTTCGATACCGAAGTACGTTCGCGAGGTATTGAATGGTGCCGACGTCAAAATATCGATCTGGCCCGTCCAGTACCATCCAGAACTCATTTGAAAGACTATTGGCGTAATTGTTTGCCGCACATACGGAAACGAAACCAGTATTTTTGCGCTTATACCAATATAATAATCAGTCCCGGCGAAGGTGCGATAGATCATTTTCATCCTAAAAACAAGCATCCACGTGAAGCTTATGAATGGAAAAATTATCGTCTTACCCTTCCGCGAATCAATTCCCGTAAAGGCGAATTCGAAGATGTCCTTGATCCTTGTTCCATTAAGGAAGGCTGGTTCCAGTTGGACTTTATTTTCGGGAGTGTCAGTCCCAATCCCAATATTTCCACGTCTATCCACAAAAAAGTCAAAAAGACGATAGACCGTCTTCTACTAAACGATCCCATGTATAAAAAATACCGTCTGACGTATATTAACGATTACATTGAGGACCAAATTTCAGCAAGGATATTAAAACGGGACGCTCCATACATTTACTGTGAAATGAAACGTCAGAACATACTAAAAGAAGGTGATGTGTTATAAATGGCCAAAACCCGAACAATAAATAAAAAAACAAAAACGACTGTTCCGTTTTCCCATCGACTGATTTTAAGTCAGTGGTTCCTTGCTCAGTTCGACTGTCAATCGTTTGTCGAACTTGGAGAGCCACTTCGGCTGGAACGAGTCCCGGAAGGCTTGGACGAAAACAACGTTCATCATTACCATCATATTTTATGCGATCACTTTGTCAATACGAAAATGATTTCCGATTCGGAACTGCTGGAATATGATCAGAATATCGTGCGTCATACCCAGGTATTAAACGAGTCCCGACGAAGGTTTCATCAGTCGCCGATTGTCTGGAAGTATTTTCAGTATTTGGCCCTGCTGGCAACGGAGATTTATCTCGACCGATATTTTCGCGATCCGGAGTCGTTTCGACAAGAGATTGAAAATCGGATTGAGACGTATAATACAGGAAAAGACAAATGCGATCAGGTCTCCGGTTTCAGTGGCAGTACCGACCCGGCCGATGACTTGAACAAGGTCGCGTTCTGGATCGCCACCGGCGGTGGGAAAACGCTCCTGATGCACGTCAATATTTTGCAATATCAGTTTTATCTGGAGAAATTCGGCAGGAGTCGGGAACTCAATCGGATTATTCTTTTAACCCCGAACGAAGGTCTTTCCGAACAGCATTTACAGGAGTTCCAGCTCTCCGGACTGCACGCCGTTCCGTTTCGTAAAGACAAGACAGGTGGAACGACTGACCTCTTTACCGGCAAGCAGATCGAAGTGATCGATATTCACAAACTCTCCGATACGATGGGCGTTAAAACAGTTGCTGTCGACGCGTTCGAAGGGAACAATCTTGTATTGGTAGACGAAGGTCATCGCGGAGCCTCTTCCGGCGAGTCGGGCGCATGGATCCGATATCGAAACAAGCTCTGTTCAAGGGGCTTTTCGTTTGAGTATTCCGCGACGTTTGCCCAAGCAGTTCGGAATAATCCGAAACTGTCGGGGCTCTATTCACGAAGTATTTTATTCGACTATTCCTATCGCTACTTTTATGAAGACGGATTCGGCAAGGATTATCAGATACTCAATCTCGACAAGGAGACACAGGAAGAGCAACTCGACCTGTACATGACAGCCTGTCTTCTTTCGTACTTTCAGCAGTTGTATTATTACCATCGGGAAGAAACGGCAATTCGTCCGTTCCAGATAGAGAAACCACTCTGGATTTTCGTTGGCAGTAAAGTTACAGCAACACTGGCGACAAAAGATGCTTCTGACATTGTGGAAATACTGAAATTTCTCGACCGTTTTCTCGCCGACTCTAAAGAAAGTATCAAGCAGATCGACCGCATTCTCAATAAAAAAGGGATTACGGACGGCAAAGGGAATAACATTTTCGAAGGAACGTTTACCTGGCTCAATTCGTTGGGACTAACGCCAACAGAAATCTATCGTGAAACACAATCACTGCTGTTCAACGCTCCGAAAGGGGGGACGTTACACGTTCAAAATCTCAAAGGCGTTCAAGGCGAACTGGCTCTGGAAGTGGGCGTCGGCAATAAACCGTTCGGTGTCATCAATGTGGGCGACGACTCCAAGCTCCTGAAATTGTGTGAATCAAACAAACTGGAGATCGGACATTCCGATTTCGGCGAATCGCTTTTTTACGAGATCAATAAAGCAAACAGTACGATCAATATTTTAATCGGATCGAAGAAATTCACCGAAGGCTGGAACAGTTGGCGAGTCAGTACAATGGGACTCATGAACGTCGGATCAAGTGAAGGAGCGCAGATTATTCAGCTTTTTGGACGTGGTATTCGACTCAAAGGCTATCAGCAGTCGCTCAAACGAACGACGGCGTTTACCGTTCCGATTTCTTGTCCGCAATATATGGAACAGGTGGAGACGCTTTCTATCTTCGGAATTCATGCCGATTACATGGCTCAATTTCGCGATTTTCTCAAAGAGGAAGGTGTCTCGACGGATCGCAAAATCGCATTTTATCTTCCAGTGGTCAAACTGTCGGGGCGTAAACCGCTCAAGACACTCCGACTCAAGAAGAAAATCCGCGACGTTGTCTCGGATTTCGGCAAGGCGTTTAAAAAGTACGCCCCGTCCTGTGATTTAGGACTTCCAAACGATTACTTGCGGAAGAATCAGGTCATACTGAACTGGTATCCGAAAGTTCAAGCCATGCGGTCGAAAGGAGATTCCGGTGGAAGTGATGTTCTTCCGAATCAGACACATTTTAGTGAACTGGCCGTTTCGCTCCTGGATACACAAAAACTCTATTTCGAACTGGAACGATTCAAAGCGGAACGCGGTTGGTCCAATTTAAACCTGTCACGTTCGATGATTGGCATATTATTGGAAGATCAAAGCTGGTATACCCTTCTGATTCCGGAAGAGGAACTGACGTTTAATTCATTCGATAAAATCCGTCTATGGCAGGAGATCGCGCTGGCCCTCTTGAAAAAGTATACGGAACGATTCTATACCTATCACAGACGCCAATGGGAAATGCCCTATCTGGAATACGCGGAATTGGAAGATACCGATCCAAACCTTCAACTGGACACGGAAACCGGTGAAAGTTGTTATAAACTCCTGATTGAGCGTTCCCAGGAAGAAATCATCGCGAAACTGACCGAACTCAAAGCGGCCATTAAAAAGGGCGTCTTAAAAGACTGGGAATTTTCCGGCTTGAAAGCGATCATGTTTGGCAAACACCTGTATCAACCGCTCTTGCACTATGCGAAACAGTCGCAAAAGAGTCTGGTGGAAATATCGCCTGTCGAACTGAACGAAGGCGAAAAAGCCTTTGTTGAAGATTTGCGTAAATACTGTGAACAGAACACCGAATTCTTTAAGACACGGGAAATCTATCTTTTGCGGAACTTGAGTAAAGGCAAAGGAATCGGCTTTTTTGAAGCGGGCAATTTCTATCCCGACTTCATTATGTGGCTCCTGGTCGACGGCAAGCAGTATATAACGTTTATTGATCCGAAAGGAATATCGAATCTCGGCATTAACGATCCGAAGATACAGTTTTATCAAACGATCAAGGACCTCGAAGCCCGCCTCGATGATCCGAACGTCAAACTGAACTCGTTCCTCGTTTCGAATACCCCATCGCACGTCATGTCCTACCGCTGGGGCGGCGTTAAAAAAGACGAAATGCTGGAGAAACATATCGTCTTTCAGGATGAAGATAAGGAGACGTATATTGGGGAAATATTGAAAATGTTGGATTCTTCCTTATCTGTAGAAGGGAGGGAACAATGAATAACTGTATTCCGGACCTGATCAAAATATATCATATTGTCCATATCGATAAACTACCGTTTATTCTGAGGGATGGTTGTTTATTTTCCGACACCGAATTACAGCGTCATAATCCGAAAGGAACGAGTATTGGTATGGGGAAGATTTAAAAACGCCGTATGGAAGAATTGACACTCTCTTCATGTCCGAAATTGCATGTTGGGGACTGTGTGCCTTTTTATTTTTGTCCGCGTTCTGTAATGCTGTACATGTTTTACAAAGGAAATCATCCTGAAATCAGCTATCGTGGCGGACAGGAACCTATTATTCATTTAGTGGCGGATATGTATCAAACGAAATTATGGGCGGCGAGAAACAATCTGCATAGTACTTTTACGACCTCGAATGCAGGCTCTTGTTATTTTAACGACTATACCGATGAAAAAGACTTGAATAAAATCAATTGGACAGCGGTTAACGCTCTTGTCTGGAAGGATTGTCGGGAAGAAAAACAAGTGGAATTCCTGATAGAACAACGATTTCCTTGGGAGTTGGTGGAAGGAATTGGTGTTTATTCTGTGGTACAATATCAACAAGTAAACGTGATACTGGCAAACGCGAAAATGGCAAACGCGAGACATTGCCCGCCCATTGCAATAAAACGGGAATGGTACTACTACTAAAAGGAGGATAATCATGATTGAATACAAAACCGGAGATATGTTTACGGATGCTGCCGAAGCAATCGTCAATACAGTGAACTGTGTCGGTGTGATGGGGCGAGGGATCGCACTTCAATTCAAAAAACGGTTCCCGGAGAATTTTACCATCTATGAGGCGGCTTGTAAACACAAGGAAGTCATGCCGGGTAAAATGCTTATTTACGAGACCGGAAGTATAGTGAATCCGAAGTATATCATTAATTTTCCGACAAAACGTCACTGGCGTGGTGCAAGCCGTATGGAAGATATTGAAACAGGTCTCGCCGCATTGGTGGAAGTAATCCGCGAACGGCATATTAAATCCATTGCCATTCCACCGTTAGGATGCGGGCTTGGCGGTCTTGATTGGAATCTCGTTCGCAATATGATGGAAACCGCACTGGGTACTTTATCTGATATACAAATCAATATCTATCAGCCGGGCAATACCCCGCTAGCCGAAACGATGGTCCGTAATCAAAAAGTTCCAGTGATGACTCCGGGACGAGCCGCTCTGGTCGGATTAATCCAGTGTTATCTCAACGGTCTTCTCGACCCATTTATTACTTTGCTGGAAGTCCACAAACTTATGTATTTTTTGCAGGAGAGCGGCGAGGATTTACGATTGAATTTTATCCAGGCTCCTTTTGGTCCCTATGCGGAAAACCTGCGACACGTCTTGAACGTAGTGGAAGGACACCTGATTATCGGCTATGCCGACGGCGGTGACGATCCGAAGAAGCAACTGCAACTTGTTCCCGGAGCGGAAGAGGACGCCGATAAATTCTTGAAGCAGTACCAGGATACCTGCAACAGAATAAAACGGGTTGAAAATCTGGTCGATGGTTATGAAACTCCTTTCGGACTTGAATTACTTGCCACGGTTCACTGGATCACACAACACAATTCCCCCAAGTCATTGAAAGATGTTATTAACCACACTTACGCATGGAGCAATCACAAAAAACAATTCGATTCACGACAAATTGAATTAGCGCTCACCCGACTGACAAAGGAAGGTTGGATCTCGTCACTGGAATAACAATAATACATAATACAAAGTGGTGACAAAACAGGTGAATATGCAAACTTTGAGTTTTGATGAATTTTTGCGTTCTCTCAAGTAAAACCTTGATACTCCCCATCCTTTGTTATTGGGGGCCGGGGCATCAGTCGAATCTGGAGTTCCATCGACTTCTGGTAATGATTCATGGAGTCATCGGTGACGTCCCGATTGTGCGAGCAGACATCGGTACTACATGGAGAATTTGGCGATTGGTTGATCGAATACTTGCACCCGATATTGACACAAGATGTTCGGATATATACTGTACGACGTTATACATTCGGCATTTCCTGGGAGTATGGACGTCTCGTCCGTATCCTCCCAAACAGGCGTCTCGCCTGTTTTGAAAGATAGACTTTTATAACAACCTTGAGTTTAGACCGTATTTTATCATACGCCTGTGAAATTGATAAAGTGTGCTAATCCATAATATCGTGTCATCATGAAGGTACTTCAAATTGTGAAAAAACGACAGTCACTTGAACGGAGGGAATGGGCGTTTTTCTGCGATGAAAGGGGATTCGCCTGTTCACGGTTTAAAATTTGTTTTTTCTGTTTGAGTAATTCGATAGAAGAAGAAATAAAAAATGGGAATGACAATCAATGTCAAAACAGTCGCTCCAATAAGTCCACCTGCAACGGTCGCAGCCATGGAACTGTAAAAGACGTCCCACATAAGCGGAAGCATACCGAGAACCGTTGTTCCCGCTGCCATGGAGACCGGACGTAACCGACTGACCGCGGCGTCAATCACCGCATCGTTCGGAGCCATCTTGCCCGGCCCGCGATTATATTGTATCTGTTCAATCAGAACGATTCCATTCTTAATTAACATTCCGGAAAGTCCGAGAAAACCGAGAATCGCCATAAAACTGAACGGAAGTCCCGAGAGAATCAGTCCCCAGGCAATATCAATCATCGCCAGTGGCAACGTACAAAAAATAATCAACGGAGGGCGAAACTGATTGAACTGACATATCAAAATCAGAAACATCAGACCAAGACAAACCGGAAACGCCTTACCCAGCGGTTGAGACGCTGGAATAAATTTCTTATTTTATCGATGTCCCATTTAAACAGGATTAAAACTGATACGCCAAACCGACGTTTCCTGTATGCAGGTTTTGCCTTCCGCTTACCATGAAGTCATAGCCACCGAACAGAGTCAGATTACCCTGGGTCAAATCGCCGCCAGCGCCAAGATTGCACCAGTCGCTTCCCAAGTCAACACCATTGACCGTATACTTGGTATTCCCTGTGTAATTCGATTGATTCGGATTGCTAAAGCTGCTATTCACGGTCCCATAGGTATCGCCATATTCATGAATCCAGGAAGTCTGGAAGAACAGATTGCCTGTCCGGCATTGGCCTTCGAACCCCCACAGGAGACGACCACCAAACTCGGAACGATAGGAATTGTAATCGGATTCGTCGACGTTCAACGCGGTTGCGCCTGTCCCTGTTTCGGAAAACGCGTTTGTGTTAAGCGAAAGATACTGGAAGGCACCGAACGGCTGGAACACGGAATTTCCCAATGCGCAATTAAAACCTTTTTCGATTCGGAACGCCCATTCTTTTCCTGATGTGTCGGCAGTATTGGTTCGATCAAGGAAGGTGATATTTCGGGTCATACTGAAATTATCCCAACCGTAATTGAAATTACCGAGCAAATAGCCATTTCCGGCATTGTGAACGAAATAGAGTCCGGCTTTATAGCTGTCGGAATCCGCTTGTTCGTTGAGTCCGTTAACCTTATATTCCGTATCGCCAAAGGCAAAGAATCCGCCAAGTCGGAAGTTCGGTGTGATATGGCGGTCGCCACCAACGAGGACACCACTGACCGAATAATCACCACCGAACGCGTTGCCATCGGATTTCGCGTAGCCATCGACCCCGTAATATGTTCCCCACATCTTGAGTCCCGGACATGCAACGGCACAGCCCTGATTACACGGTTCGCTTGACTGACAGCAATTAAATACATTTTTCGGCCGCAGGTAATTGGCGAGCGTATTATTGACAATACTCATGTTTTGGACTTCTATCGTCGCCATGGAACCGTAGACGGCACCGTCCATTTGAGCCATCGCGTATCGTGCGGCAGGAGTAATTTCTTCTGTCGGACTTAAAGCGTCAAGGCGCAGAAGGACTTTTTCCAGATCACTGCCCGGAACGGTTGTCATGCCAATGTCGTCCAGATAATTTCCGAACTGCTCCTGATTCCAGGTTGTTGCGCCAGGAGCGTATTTTCGAGCACGGTCGATTAAAAGAGAATAGGTTTGAGCATCATATTTTCCGAAAGCCTTCAAAAGCGGATTGAGTGGCTTGTCCGACTGAAAATCAAGGGCCAGTTCGTTCGTTACCGTTAATTCTGACGATGTGAGGAAGGTAAACGTATCGCCCGCCTTGTAATCGCCTGTTCCGCCCAGGGCTGACGCACCATTTTAGGAAAAATAGGTTAGGAATTAGAGAATTTGG
>CAYUAP010000170.1:0-9315 GCA_964442735.1 uncultured Planctomycetaceae bacterium
GTCTTCAATAACCGGTCTTCAATAATCAGTCTTCAATAACCGGTCTTCGATAATCAGTCTTCAATAACCGGTCTTCAATAATCAGTCTTCAATAACCGGTCTTCGATAATCTGTCTTCAATAACCAGTCTTCAATAACCAGTCTTCAATAACCAGTCTTCAATAACCGGTCTTCAATAACCGGTTTTCGATAATCAGTCTTCAATGACCAGTTTTCAATAACCAGTCTTTAATAACCGGTCTTCGATAACCAGTTTTCAATAACCAGTCTTCAATAATCAGTCTTTAATGATCAGTCTTCAATAATCAGTCGGATACCAACGTTAAAGACCTTCTGCCATGGTAGATAGGGATATCTCGTGGCACTACCTGTCACCTTGGGTCGGTCATGCCAGGATCCACCGCGCGCAACTTTTCGTTCTGTGGTACTATTGGAATTACGTCCATCATTTTCGATATAGGGATATGGTTTGTAATCGGATCGTGTCCATTCATTAACATTCCCGATCATATCATAAAGCCCCCAAGCATTTGGCTTGACCTGTGCAACGAAATCGACGATGAACCAGTTATCTTTATAACGATTATCGCGAAGTGGGAATACACTATTGAACGGATAGGGACGTCGCGCATGAATTGTCGCGCCACTTTCCCAGGAGGTATACAGATTACGACGATCCGCATCGGCCAAATTGGAATACAGGGAGAAATTGGCTTCGAACGGTCCGAAGAAGAACTTTTGTGCACTTCCTGCGCGTGCGGCCCATTCCCATTGCGATTCAGTTGGTAAAGAGGCCTTAACACCGATCTTTTTGTTCATCCATTCAACGAACTTCTGCGATTCGTTCCATGAAACGCGAGCGACGGGCTGATCGCGATGGTTGGCAATATAACCGGGGACAATGTGATCTTTTCCGTGTTCTCCAATATAGCGTGTGTCATGTTCCGGATCATAGGCGCCATATTGGCGATTTGTGACTTCCGTTTTACTCATCCAGAAGGGTTTTTCGATTTTTACAACGGATCGGGGATTCTCGTCCGGAAAACCGTCGAGTGAACCCATGATATATTGACCAGCCGGAATTCGAACGAATTCCATTTCTATACCATCGGCCAGTTTAACCTTTTTCGTAATTTCACCATTGACCGCCGCTTGTTTTTGGAGTTCTTTAGCCTTGGTTTCGTCGAACGCCCAATCGTTACCGAGTGTATCCGTTGGTTTTTCATATTTGGGAGGTTTCACAAATTCAGGATCTTTTTGCGCCTGCATTTTTGTCAGTAGACCGGCGTATTCCGATTCGATATCCAATTCTGTTCCGGCGTACATTTTCGATAATTCGAGCCGTCGTTTGGCTTCGCCTGGATTATTCCACTGGCCGCGCAACGGCGCATTGAAGTCAATCCAGTTAATAATCAGTCGTTTGGCTTCATCGTCTATTTTGACATTATAATGTCCCTTTTCCAGCATTTGAACCAACTCGCTGGTCGAGGCATGATATTCATAGGGAGGCAGAACATCCATATCAGTTTCCGGACCGGGACGTCGAACGAACGGATGAATATTGTCATACGCCTTTTGAACGTCGGCAAAAGACGGTCGGTCATCTTTAGTACCATCGTGACATCCGATACAGTATTTTTTAACGACACGATGATAGAGATCAAGTTCGAATGTGATGGAACGAGCCGGACCAAGATAGGGCTGAATAGCAGAGGGATCACGACGGGACGCTGTTGTCAGAACGGAAGGAGTAACGTCGAGTTGTGATTCATGACATCCATTGCAACTGACATTTTCACCGGGCATTCCGACGAACCAGGAACGGAAGAGTTGAACGGCCGCGCCGTCTTTATCGATCGGTAGAATTCCAATGGGGATATTGGCCGGGACTTTAAAGAATGCGCTTCCATCTTCATCGACAGGAACGTAACCGAGAATACGACGGATATCCCAAGCACTGTGAACACCAACCGATTCATGGCCGCCTGTCTTTAAATAGCAGAAGTGATAGGTGAACAGTTTGAATCCTTTAATGGTTCCGCGCGGAACATTTTTGGTTCCGAGCCCGTTATAAACGTTGGTAACGAAAACCGTCGCTTCTTTAGCGCCTGGTACGTAACGGTTGGGAAGAACAGGTGGAACTTCATGTTCGATGATCGGTGTCGGAAAGAAAAGACCTTCGTTGGGAATTGCCTTGATTAAGGTCATATTATCGAAGGTATCAACCAGATAAAGGCCATATGTATTCGGATCGTCCGCAATCATACAGTTGACAATAATATAATTTTCACCAAGAGGATAGGGGAAAACGAAATTATATTTCAGGCCGGTAGACTGCATATCGAGTACATTTCCCATAACGTCTTTACCATGGCCGGGTATTTCTGCGATAAAACCGGTTTTTTCAGCGGGAAAGATTTGCGGATGAAGATCGAATTGTGTTTTTTCCGGACCCCATTCTTTTCCGGGAGGATCGAAACGGAGCGGGTATTTACGTCCGACCGTCGGATCGATAATAGCTAGACGACCGGTATCACCGGTTCCATGGTGGCCCCCAAGAACGCCAACGATTTTTGAGGAATCAGGAAATTCCCGGGCATATTTAAAAGCGGTTGGGAAAAACGAACCACTTCCATAGAGTTCCGCCTGATTGGTTCCATCCGGATTCATATGGAACAGAATTCGACTGTAGTAATGCATAATATCGCTATATTCCCAGCGTAAATACATAATACGTCCGTTTTTCAGTGGCGCGGTGTGCCAGTCCGAATCCTGTTCGAATGTTAACTGGCGAACCTTTTTATCTTTTTCGATTCGGTAAATATTGGCCATTAGATCGGAACCATTAATACAGGGGAGTCCCTGACGTCCGGAAGTCGAGCAGGCAATGACTGCTCCATCCGGAGTATAACAGGAGTCGAAGAAATCGACGTCCGACTGATCGGTTGGCGTTAGTGTTTTCAGTCCGGTTCCATCCGTCTTCATTTCGAAAACGGCCCAGCGCTGATTTTCTTCGGAAATACTTGTGAACTGGAATCGATCGGCGTTCCAATGGAGCTCCGGCTTGAGGATGGGACGATGATTGGGGGCCTTGTAAAGTGTCGTTATTTTTGGATCTTCACTGCGAAGGTCGGTTATATAATCGAATTCACAGTTCCAACCTGTTTTTGGAATCTTGTCGGTTGTCAAAAAATTATCACGAACGGCTGGCATTTTGGCACTTCGGACAACCAGTATCTTGTCGAAATCAAGGAGAGGGTTGGCCAGAAGAGCTTTACGACGAAACGTATCGAATTTCTTCTGCCAGGCGGCGTCCTTGTTCACTTCTTTTTCAAGTACATCGAGTTCCTTCAAGTATTTGCCACCCTCCGGATAGTCTTCTCCGAACTGACTAATCATATCGTTAATCGCCAAACGTACCGACGGAACGGTATTCATGGGTCGATCATTATTATTTCCTGGAAACTGGGCCATTCCCGGAATCGCCGCCGATAAAAATACGGCGACAAAAATTAGCTTGATAAAATATTTCATAACTGTTCCCCCTATTGGTCTGATTGTTACGATTCTGTATCCAATTCTATATATCCAATTCCATCAAAATCGTGTTATTATCAAGATCTTCATCCAACTTAATCTGTTTAATCTGCCATAATTAAAACACAATTCTTCCATTATAATATAAATTGTGATAAATAAAAAGGGTTTTGTTCTTTTTGTTTCTCTTTTTTCTTTAAAGAAAAAATTTTTTGGAAGAAACGTGGAAAATTCTTCAATGAAATTTCACCTCTTGTTTTTTAGAGTGACATAGAGTACAATATAAATAGATAAACGGAATAAATATACAGCAGGATGTTATAATCACAGGACTTTATAATCACAGAATGTTATAATCACAGGATGTTTAATCCGGTCTTTCCCGGGAGCATGGACGTTTCGTCTCCTCCCAAACAGGCGTCCCGCCTGTTGGAAAAAAAAAGAATTTAAAGCAGTCTTGAGTATAGAACGCTCCTTGAGAATTCCAACCAATAGAATGGTTTTATTTACGAAAAATACATTCTATATTGTTTTGGACCGTTCCCGAAGTCTGCATTTTACGTTTTTCCGATTTTACCACGTTCCATAAAACACGAAAAATATGAATGGAACGTTCGTGTCTCCCCCTAGTTTTCGGAGCCACTCTTTTAGCAGAAACAGGAGATTTTACAATGGCAAAAAAGAAAAATAATAAAAATAACAGAAGAGGAAAAAATAACAGAAGAGGACGTCCGAATGACAACAAGCCAACGGGCCAGCCCGGAAGTTTCGGTCGTTTAGATAATCCCATGAATATGGAAATTCATATTAATATGGATGATTTAGTTAATATGAATAAAGAGATGGAAGGAATGGAGGAGTGTGCCGGCATGAATCCGGAGGAAATACGCCGGATGATTATCGAGTCTTTAACCAATACCCATGCTGTTCCTAAAGACGAGAAGAAGAAGTGTTTAAAGAAGATTCGGCTTTTAAGTCGGCTGGTAGAACAGGGACACAAGGACAACGTCCTGGATTTATTTTATAGTTATTTAATGCGAAGTCAGCAGTTGGAATCGGAAAAAGAATTTCGTAAAGCATATCATTTATGTCGGCATTGTATGAAACTGTTGAGGCCCATGATCGAAGATGGTATTCCGAACACGCGTTCCCTATATGCAAAATTCAGTATTTCCATTATGAAAAATGTACAAGCGGGAAAGGGTGGAAAACAGACTTTACTGGATGCGTTTCAGAATTCGGAAAAGATACATGAAGAATTCATGGCGGATCCGGAGACTCCCTTCGAAGAACGTGTTGAAATTCAACAAACATGGTTGTGTATTATTGTTCTTCACGCGCAATATTTGCATGATACACTTAAAGCGGATCCGGCCGCAATTGCACTGCTGGAAAAAATCGATCCGGCCGAAACCGATTTCAGTAATCTATCGGTTGAATCTGTAACGACTTTTATGACCAACTATTACAAGACGTTGGAAAAATGTTATCATCAGGTCCATAATTATGAAGCTGCCCGACAGGCTTGTCTGAAATTCATTGATTACGTCGGTTCTTTAAAGGGAGTACCGTTTACACTTCAAAAAGAGGTATTTGAATTTGCGCAGTTAGGGACCAAAAACGCCGAGATAGAATATAAATGGAAGAATGCGGTGGAGGTTTTGGAACTGGCCATGAAAGTTACCGATCTGGATAAACTGAAGAAGGATAAACACGATTTCCTTTTCGGTAATCTGGCTGCCAGTTCTTTTACCTATGATTTATACAAACTTGGTATTGTCACCGCTCGAAACCTGATAAAAATTGGAGAAGATAAAAGGGCCTTTTTTTCTCTAATGGCACTGGGAATAATGGAAGACGATGCGATTAAAAGAATGCCGGTTCACACGGTTAATCGTTTAACGGGGAAACCTGATGAAGACGAGTATCGTTCGGCAGAACGTTTAATGTTACTCGCTAAATGTTATCGACTTGTAAAGATGTTTAAAGAATCCATCAATTTTGCCAATCAGGCGTATGAATTATCCTTTAAACAGACGCACAACATCTATGATATCATTTTATATAACAAGGAGTTTGCTTCGATTTGTCGCGAACGGGGAGATATTCATCTAGCCGTAGGCGAGATGAATCAGGCCATGGACGATTACATTCTTGGTCTGACACAGCATCGTTGTATCGATGCCTTGCAATCCGATATTGATTACGCGGAACACCTGTCCACCTTAATTAATATTGCGAAATGCAAACGAAAAATGGGGCTGGATAACTCGGTCTGGATAGGCAGTTGTCTTGAATTCGCACGAAATAAAATCAAACGAGGTTATTTGAATTTGCGTCCCTATATGATTTGTGCCTATCGTGAACGTTTTTTATATTATCATGAACTGGTAAAGGATTCGAATGATAAACCGCTTTATTTTCAGAACATTCTCAAGGTTGTACAGAATATGTATGATCTTGTCAAGTTATTGACTGAAGAAAACGATCCGATTCTAACCATGCATCCGGACGATATTCCGGCCGAAGCACTCGATTTGAAATTATTGACGGCCATGTTGAACTTTTATTCGGAAAAAGTCGAGAAGTATGCCGGTTCCAATCGACTGGAGGAACCTCGTATTTTATTTTCGCCCGATATGGTCGAGTCGGTGGAAAATCCCGTTATGACATCCGGAAAAAATGTTCCCATGGATATCTATTCTTTAAAACTGTCTCCTGCCGAATTGTACGACTATTTAATTACAATTGGCCAGGCCACTCCGAAGAAAAAATTCAATCCCAATGGACAATTATTTCCACACACGATTATTCAAGATCTTTACGACGAACATGAAAGTATTTTAAACGACAACTTCCCACAGGCTTTAATAGCGAGTCTGCTTTACCGGTATAATTGCAATGCGGACTCTATTGTCCCTGTTTTGCAAAATTTGGGAGAAAAATATGCGTTTCGGGATATTCCCTGTTTGATTGATATCCAATATCGATTGGCGGACCGGAGTTTTGATTTGCCTTTCAATGATATTATAGACGCGATTAAAAAACTTCCGGAAGATATTAACGCGGTCGAGAAACTTCTCAACGATTATGATACGAAGCATCGGTCAGATAATCCATAGGGTTTGGTCTTCCCGGCTATTGTCAAAAACGTGTTTTGAATTATGATTTATATCATTAGGAGTATTTTTAAGACACTTGGAGGATACGGAGATCCGTTAGTTTTCCAAAAAAGTTTTCGTGAAACGCTCCTATTATATCTTTATCTTTTGGGTGGTTCGATAACCTCCCGGGAATGTGGACGTTACGTCTGCTTCTTCCATTATTTAGGGACTTGATAAAATCGAAAAGCAAGGGTTTAAGAATCGCCCTTTTGTTATTTTACAATTAACATTTTAAAATAAAGTGATGTATAATAGTGATGTATAATAAAGAATCATTAATGGAATTGGTACGGGAACGATCTCTCAAGTTTGGCGATTTTATTCTGGCGTCGGGGCGCAAGGCGACGTATTATTTGGATGGTAAACAGGTTACCTTGGACGCGCGAGGCGCGGTTCTGGTTGGAAAAGGCATTTTAGCATTGTTGGAAGAAGGGGAATTTCCGACTGCCGTGGGGGGAATGTCGATTGGTGCGGATCCGATAACTGCCGCTGTTATTACCATTGCGGGCTTGTCCGGACATGAAGATCTAAAGGGATTTATGGTTCGTAAAGAAAGCAAGGGGCATGGGACGAATCAGTTTATTGAAGGCCCCATTACAGCGGGTGACCAGGTGGTTGTTTTGGAAGACGTGGTTACAACGGGTGGATCTTCCCTTCTGGCTATTGACCGGTTAGAATCGGCGGGAATTATTGTCAAGGGTGTTATTGCCATTATCGACCGAATGGAAGGGGGGGCCCAGGCGTTTCAGAATCGTGGTATAGCATTTCGATCCCTCCTGAAAATAACCGATTTCGGAATTACGCCTCCGGAAATTTAATATATCACAAATTAATTGATACACAACTTAATTGATACACAACATTACAGTTTATAGAATTAGCCTAACAGGGCAATGGATTTAATATGAGCATTTATAAAGTCGGACTAATAGGGTTTGGAACAATTGGGACCGGAGTTGCAAAAATTTTACTTGGTAAAAAGAATGAATTACAATATGCAACGGGACATACTATTGAACTTGCAAAAATAGTGGATTTGGATACGACGACTGATCGGGGAATTGAAGTACCTCCGGGTGTTTTAACCAGTAATATTTCGGAGATTCTTGAAAATTCGGAAATATCCGTTGTTATAGAATTGATAGGCGGTCTGGAGCCTGCGCGTACATTTATTCTCAAGGCGCTGGACGCCGGTAAAAATATAGTAACGGCCAATAAAGCACTTTTGGCCAATCATGGTCCGGAACTGTTTGCGAAGGCGCGTTCCGTTGACAGAACGATTGCCTTTGAAGCGGCCGTCGGAGGGGGAATTCCGATTTTATCGTCGATCGGTACTTCATTACAGGCCAACCGAATTGACTCGATCTGTGCTATTCTCAATGGAACTTGTAATTATATTTTATCCCGAATGGAAGAGGCGGGAACCAGTTACGAGGATGCTGTGAAGGAAGCGCAGGAATGTGGTTATGCTGAAGCCAATCCCGCGATGGACGTCGATGGTACGGATACGGTTCAGAAATTGACAATTCTGGCGCAACTGGCTTTTGACGCCTCCGCCAATTGGAAATTGGTTTCACGTAAAGGAATTGACTCCGTTGTTACGGCCACTGATATTCGATTTGCGGAAGAATTGGGGTATCGAATTCGACTGGTCGCTAGTGCTACACGAACTTCGGAAGGCTTGGAACTTAAAGTGGCTCCCACGTTAATTCCCATGTCCTCGTCGTTAGGTCAGGTTAAAGGGGCTTTTAACGCCATTCAGGTCGTTGGCGATTTCGTTGGACCCGTTTTCTATCAGGGGTTGGGGGCCGGGGAACGACCAACGGCTTCCGCTGTCTGTAGTGATGTGATTGATACTATTTTAGGACGGACCGCTATTACTTTTAAAACACTCAATCTATGGAACGGCAATACTCCCGTCATCTCAATTAAAGACTCGAAACAATTATTTGGTCGTCATTATCTTCGTGTGGGTGTCGATGATAAAATTGGTGTTATGGCGGAAATGTCTAAAGTTCTGGCAAAACATGAAATTTCAATTGCCACTATTATTCAGCGAATCGACGAAACTGATATCAGTAAACCAGCCAATTTGATTCTGATGCTTCATAGTTCTCCAGAAGGACGTTTACAAGAGGCAATTTCTGAAATCGATCAACTCTCTTGCGTTCGCAACAAGACGGTTTGCCTTAACGTTCAAATATAATCCTGTCCTATAAAACTGTGGAGAACGACATTGCCGGAATCCACAGGTTAAATCGTGGTATTGGTCTAATTTCCAACGGATCAGGAATCGGTATTCCAGCCAAATCGGTATTCCAGCCGAATTGGTATTGCAACCACCTGCTGATACAGAAGGCGTTTTAACGAGTAACCATTCACAAACGATTTTGGAACCACGGATATCACGGATAAACACAGATAGTCTGCCGTAAAATACAATATTTTATAATAACAAACTAAATATTTTTATCTGTTATATACTCAAATATATACTCAAGTATATACTCAAGGTCGTTATAAAAGTTTATTTTTCAAAACAGGCGAGACGTCTGTTTTGAAGGATGCGGACGAGACGTCCATACGCATTAACTTAAATTCAACGATAGAATAG
>CAYUAP010000171.1:0-9254 GCA_964442735.1 uncultured Planctomycetaceae bacterium
TCCGTGAAAATCAGTGTTATCCGTGGTTTCACATTATATCCGTGAATGGTTACGAAACATTTTTATCTATTATCATAAATAATTTTATCATAAAAAATTTGTTTGTCAAAAAACTATCCGTGAAAATCAGTGTTATCCGTGGTTTCATTTTATATCCGTAAACGGTTACTTTTTATTTACCACTTTTTTTTCCAAAATAACAGAACCTTGGTTCTTTTGGGAAAAGGTTGATATTGTTTGACAATCTTGTTATAATGACTCTAATTACCAGTTGATAATTTTATAGTATGATAAATGGAGAAATGATGAAATATGGAGAAATACAATAATATAGAAGACTTTTGTGAATCGATTTTCAATCATGGATGGAATGGCGAGATGCAATATGTTGCCTATATCGCGCGTAAATATTTTTTTGTTGGCACTGAAGAAGAATTATCGAATAAAAAATATGTTCCAATATGGTATATCTATGGTGATTTAAAACCATTAAACAAGGAAGATAGGGTTAAAAATGTATTGCGAATAATGAATTCCTATTGGGAATTTATTCCTAAATAACGGAGGAATATTGAAAAGGGGTGTTCTAAAGGAAAAAAGGAATAACAAATGAAACATGACAATAGAAATTATATGACAATAGAAATTATATGACAATAGAAATGAATTGAAAAACAAGTACTAAAGGTACCAGGATCATCTCGAAATACATTGGATATGGGTTCTTTTATGAAAAAATTTTTTAAAGTTGTAATTATCATTATGTTAAATATATTATGATTCGGTTTGTTTTACTCTTGTTCATAACGTCTTTTTTGTTGCCGATGAAAAAACCGAGGCAAAAAAGAGAGGTCAACCATACAAAAAGAGTTGATTTCAATGCGGATTTTTTCGTACTTTTACTTTTAAAAAAATGAATGACTATTTCGTAATACGAAGTATCGACGATAATTTCATTATACTCCAGAATGGTATTTAATACTTCGGACTTTTAAAAACTGGTAATTATAAAAAGCCGGAATTATGTTATTATATTTTGTAACAGTTCACGGATATAACGTGAAACCACTGATAACACTGATTTTCACGGATAGTTTTTTGGCAAACAAACTTTTTCTGATAAAATTATTTATTATAATATTTAAAATGTTTAACTTGTTATTGTAAATATTGTATTTACGGCAGACTATCTGTGTTTATCCGTGATATCCGTGGTTCCAAAATCATTCGTGAATGGTTATTATATTTTTAACCGATTTCCTGCAAGGAGATCAAAATATTATCCCTGGTTTTTGGTAGAGAGGAAAAAAATGTTGATCCAGACAAAATTTTCTGCTATAATTACAGGAAGAAATTGATATTTCTATTTATATGAAGAATTGCGAAATAGAGAGGAACCAGGAAACAATGTCGCTATATTACAAGATACCAGCTATTTTTTGGACGATTCTGGGATTTATTCCGATATTCATGACAGGATGTTATCAGAGGGTTTCGACATCGGAGGCGGAACCTCCGGTACCGGTTCGAGTGGCCCAGGCGGAACTGCGAGACGTTCAGGTTTGGCGTTATTACACAGGTAATACAGAAGTAGGACCAATTAATATAGTGCCGCGCGTTCGTGGTATTTTAGAGCAGATTTGTTTTCAGCCCGGAGAAATCGTCGAAAAAGGAGCCGTTCTCTTTAAAATAGAGCAGTTTGACTATAAAAATAACGTGGCCCAGGCCCAAGCCCGTATGGCGATTGCCGAAGCGAATCTCAACAAGGCTAAAGCGGATAACACACGAGAACAATCACTCAAGCAAAAAGGGGAGGGGTATACAACCCAGGCAGATCTGGATCGGGATGCGGCTATTCTCGCCCAGACTACGGCGGACCTCGCTCTCGCTCGTGAAAATCTCGCGGAGGCAGAAAAAGATCTGGAACGAACAATTATTTCCGCGCCTGCACGTGGTAAAATAGGGCGTAATTTGGTCGAGGTCGGAAATCTGGTCGATGGTTCCTCAAATAATCCAATGCCTCTGGCCACCTTAATGGTTATGGATCCAATGTATGTTTATTTTCAGATTCCCGATGCCGATTTTATAGAATTCGAAAAGGATATAACCCTAAAAATTCGGGCGAAAACAGACAAGCAAAAAGTTCAAAAAATGACTGGTGTCATAAAAGAGACTACCGAAAAGGATAAAAATCGAAAATTATCCCCAGATCCCGTACTGGAATTTAAAATGCAACTTTTGAAAAAGGTTGATTCTCTCCACAGTACTGAATTCCCCTATTCCGGAGAACTCGATTTCAGTGATAATATGGTTGATCTTTCTACCGGGACGAATACTCTTCGTGGTCGAATCGACAATCCTGATTATATTCTATTTCCCGGACTGGTCTGCCGGGTCCGTATACGGGGACCTTTTTACAAAAATGCCGTCCTTGTCCAGGAAAAGGCTGTCAGTCGCGACTTGAATAATCACTTCGTTTGGGTCCTCGATAAAAATGGAGCGCCTCAACAGCGGATTATTACCCAAGGAGAACTTCTGGAAGACGGCTGGCGTATTGTGCTATCGGGCCTGACTGCTGGAGATCGCTATATTCTTGACGGTATTCAAAATGTCCAACCCGGCTGTATCATTGAAATACTGAAAGATGAAGGTAAAACAGACCCCACTAAAGAACCGGGGAACAGTCAATCAGGTAATAGTCAGTCAGGTACTAGTCAATTGGGGAGTAATAAATCAGGAAGTAGTCAATCGGGAACTAGTCAATCAGGTAGTAATCAATCGGGTAGTAATAAATCGGGGAACAGTCAATTGGACAGTCATCAACCGGGCGGTAGTCAACCGGGTAAAGGAAAGGAAAACGCACAAAAATGACACATTATTTTATTGAGCGTCCGATCTTTTCCTTCGTGATATCAGCATTGATTTTTCTAGCGGGCCTCGTTTCCTATATAAAATTACCAGTGGCGCGATTTCCTGATATCGTACCTCCCTCAATCGTTGTTAAGGCTTTTTATCCGGGAGCCGATCCCGATACTTTGGTTAAGACAGTGGCTATGCCGATTGAACAAAAGATCAACGGAGTTGATCACATGCTTTATATGCAGTCGGCGGCTAGTGGTGATGGTACATATGAATTAACCATTTTTTTTGAAGTGGGAACAGATCCGGATATTGCAGCTGTTCTTGTTCAGAATCGTGTTTCCATGGTTATCTCTGTTTTACCCGAATCGGTTGTACGCCGTGGGATTGTCGTACAAAAAGAATCTCCGTCCGCATTGGCCCTTTTTGCTCTTTGTTCTAAAGAAGATGATCGCGACGAACTCTATTTGAGTAATTATGCTTCTATTTTTATTCGTGACGAGTTGGCCCGACTCGACGGTGTGGGAAACGCCGTTCTTTTCGATCCGAAGGTCTTTTCCATGCGAATCTGGCTTGATACGGCTTTCATGGCGGAACGTAATATTTCGGTAAAGGACGTAGCGGCGGTCATTCAAGAGCAGAATGTACAAATCGCGGCGGGCAGTATTGGGGCAAGTCCGGCTCCTCCCGGTCAGGTCAATACGCAGTTACTTCGGGTAAAAGGCCGGGTTGCCAAACCGGAGGAGTTTCAGAATCTGGTTGTACGAACAGAAGAAAATGGCGCCCTCCTGAAACTCAAGGATATTGCACGGGTTGAACTTGGTAATTACGAATATAATCGCGTCTCCATGTTCGACGGAAAAGAGACAGCGGGACTGTATGTCTATCAAGCCCCGGGGGCCAATGCGGTCAAGGTTATGAAAAGCGTCAACGATAAAATTGAGGAACTTCGGCCCATGATGGAACAAAATCATCTGGAGCTTGTTCCAGTTGCGGACGCAACAGAATTTATTCACGTTTCACAGGAAGAGGTCAAGGAAACACTGATTATCGCTGTCATTCTTGTTATTGGAATTGTGTTTCTGTTTTTACAGAGTTTTCGTGCGGCAATTATTCCCGCATTGACCATACCTGTTTCTTTGGTTGGCTGTTTCTTTATTATGATGATTTTCCATTTTTCACTCAATACACTGACTCTGTTCGGACTCGTTCTGGTGATTGGGATTGTGGTGGACGATGCTATTGTTGTTGTAGAAAATACGCAACGGATTCTGAATTCGGAATCAATAACATCACTGGATGCCGCTAAAAAATCGATTGACCAGGTTGTGGGACCCATTATCGGAACAACTTGTGTTCTCTGCTCCATATTTTTACCGACGATGTTTGCAGGAGGAATTCTGGGGCGACTTTATATTCAATTCGCTCTAACTATCGTCGGGGCCGTTTTGATTTCGACGGTCTGCGCACTGACCATAGCACCAGCATTATGTGCCTTATTTCTACGGCCCGAAACGGAAAAGAAACAATTTTTTATCTTTCGTTGGTTCAACGCTTTTTTTGATCGATTCGCGGGAATGTATTCCGGACTTCTTCGCCGATGTTTACGGATTCCGTCAATTATTTTTCTGTTATGGATTCTATTGATCGTCGCGCTGGGGTTCGGAAGTCGTCTCATGCCAACCGGATTTATACCGGACGAAGATCAGGGTGTGATTATGCTTGATATCCGTCTGCCCGATGGTGCTTCCAAGGAACGGACACTTGCCGTAGCTAAAAAATTAGACGCAATTCTAAAGACTATTCCGGCAATTGAGAAGCGTTTTCTTTTAACAGGCTATTCCAAATTGGAATCAAGTGTATCCGAAAACCAGCTTTTTGGACTTCTTCAGCTTGTCTCCTGGGAAAAACGTCGGAACAAAAACGAGCAGATAGACGTTCTTCAACGGACATTACTTGAGAAATTTCGTCGGGAGATTCCGGAAGCCACGTCGTTCGTCTATTCTCAACCGGTAATTGAGGGAATCGGGAAACGGAGTGGAATCGAATGTTATCTGCTGGATAAACGGGGACGTGGATATGATATGCTGTCAGATGTTAGTGCGGCATTTCTCCAAAAAACTTCTGAAAGCGGGATTTTCCGAGGTGTTAAAGGGACGTTTCGTCCAGATGTTCCACAGTTATATCTGGATATTGATCGCGAAAAGGTTAAGCGAATGGGGATCAGAATGGACGAACTGTTTGCATCTGTTCAGACCTATTTAGGAACGAATTACATTAACGACTTTAACGATTTCGAACGTAATTTTCATGTCGTGGCCATGGCGGACGGCAAGGATCGTCAGACAATTGAGCAGGTACTTGCACTTCCTCTAATGAATGCACAAAGAGAACGTGTTCCACTCCGAAGTGTCGCTTCCATCAGAGAAATAGCGGCACCACACAGTATTATACGGTATAACTTGAGTACAGCGGATGCCATTTCGGCGATACCGTGTCCGGGTATTAGTTCTGACGAGGCCATGGCCGTTTTGGACGAGGGGGCAAAACGATTTCCAAACGGCTATGCGTTGGGTTGGGGTGGTATTTCTTTTCAGGAACGTCGTATTGGTTCGACTGTTTGGTTCCTGTTTGCGTTAGCACTTCTGTTTGGGTTTCTATCGTTGGCCGCATTGTATGAAAGCTGGTCGGCCCCGTTGATTATTATGATGGCTGTACCACTAGGTGTTTCTGGAGCACTGTTAGCAGTTGCGCTTCGTGGAGCGGAAATTAACGTCTATACGCAAATCGGACTGATTCTCATGATCGGACTTTCTGCGAAGAACGCCATCTTAATTACGGAGTTCGCACGATCAGAATATCGGGAAAAGGGTAAAACACCGGTCGAGGCGGCGCTTTCTGCCGGTCGATTGCGATTACGTCCGATTATGATGACGTCATTTGCATTTATTCTCGGTGTTGTTCCGTTAGCGATTGCAACAGGAGCGGGCGCGAATGGACGACAGGCGATTGGAACCGCTGTTCTAGGGGGAATGCTTGAAGAAACCATGGTTGGTATTATTGTAACTCCTGTTCTTTTTCTGTTGATTACCCGTCTGGCGGATTGGGGACAATGGTTCCGACGTAAAAATCGGTCCCATGACAAAAAAGGAGAGATATTATGATAACACATTATTTTATCGAACGTCCGATCTTCTCCTTCGTTATTTCCGCCTTGATTTTCCTTGCCGGACTGATCTCCTATTTTCGATTACCCGTAACACGATATCCTGATATTGTTCCTCCTTCCGTCAATGTCTTGGTGTTTTTTCAAGGGGCCGATCCTGATACCCTGATTCAATCAGTAGCCATACCGATCGAGCAAAAAGTCAATGGTGTCGATCATATGTTGTATATGCAGTCTTTTAATAGTGGTGAAGGTTCCTATTGTTTACAGGTCTTCTTCGAGATTGGAACCGATCCGGATGTTGCGACAGTTTTAGTCCAGAATCGGGTTGCACTCGCCTATCCGGAACTTCCAGAATCTGTTGTCCGTAGTGGGATAACTGTGGAGAAGAGTGCCCCGGGAACGTTGGCCCTTCTCGCGCTTCGTGCCAAAAATAATGATAGAGACGATATCTATTTAAACAATTACGTTTCAATCTACGTTCGTGACGAATTCTCCCGAATTGATGGTGTCGGAAAAGCGGATCTGTACGACCCTATTGATTATACCATGCGTATTTGGCTGGATCCCGATATTATGGCGATTCGCAAGGTCTCTGTTCAAGAAGTGATTGCCGCTATTGAAGAACAGAACATCCAAATCACGTGTGGTGGTGTCGGTACGAGTCCGATTCCTGAAGGCCAGATTAAATCACTTTTGTTGCGTTCTAAAGGACGATTACAATCTGTAGATGAATTTCAGAATATCGTTATACGAACAGGAGAACACGGAGCGACACTAAAACTTAAGGATGTCGCCCAGGTTGAGTTGGGACAATACGAATATAATCGGGCTTCAAAATTCAATGGTGCGGAATGTTCCATGATAGCCATATCACAGACGCCGGACGCAAATGCGATCAATGTTATGAAAAACGTCTACGCTAAAGTTGAGGAACTTCGGCCCATACTGGAACAAAACGATTTGGAACTTGTAACACTGAACGATACAACGGATTTTATCCATGCTTCGCAAGACGAAGTAAAGGAAACGCTTGTCATTGCCGTCTTGCTCGTAATCGGAATCGTATTTCTGTTCCTTCAGAGTATTCGCGCCGCTATAATACCCGCACTGACGATTCCTGTATCATTGGTCGGTTGTTTTTTTATCATACTTGTTTTTGGGTTCTCGCTCAATACGCTGACACTCTTCGGACTCGTTCTGGTGATCGGAATAGTCGTAGACGATGCAATTGTAGTTGTCGAGAACACACAACGAATCTTGAATACGGAATCAATAACACCGTTGGATGCGGCGAAAAAATCGATCGATCAGGTTTTTGGTCCGATTATTGGTACGACAGGTGTTCTCTGTTCTATATTTTTACCGACGATGTTTGCCGGAGGGATACTCGGACGTCTTTATACCCAGTTCGCCATGACGATTATCGGATCCGTTTTGATTTCAACGATTTGTGCACTGACTATTGCCCCGGCTCTTTGTGTACTATTCCTTCGCGCAGAATCGGAAAAAAAGCGTTTTTTCGTCTTTCGTTGGTTCAATGTATTATTCGAGCGATTTGCAAGAATCTATTCCGGACTGCTTCGTCAATGTCTGCGTATCCCATTGGTTATTTTCATTTTATGGATTATATTGGTTGCCGCGTTAGCCATTGGTGGACGTCTCATGCCAACCGGATTCATTCCAGACGAAGATCAAGGTGTGATCATGCTCGATATGCGTCTACCCGATGGTGCGACAAAAGAACGAACCATTGCCGTTCAGGAGAAAGTTGAAAAAATCGTTCAGGAATTTCCGACTATTGAAAAACATTATTTTTTAACCGGTTGTTCCTATATGGATTCCTGTATATCGGAAAACTGTCTTGGAGGTGTTCTCAAACTAACCCCGTGGAACAATCGAAAAGAAAATGGAAGTGATATTGATTCGATCCAAAAGAATCTTCTTCAGCGTTTGACCCGGGAAATTCCGGAAGCTGTTTCTTTTGTCTATTCCCTGCCGGTGATCGAAGGGATTGGTCAGAAAGATGGTATCGAATGTTATTTGATGGATAAACGTGGACGCGGTTACGATGCCCTGGCGGATCATGGAAAAGAGTTCGTTAAAAAAGCAACGGCAACAGGAGTGTTTCGCGATATGACCAGTACTTTTCGTCCCAACGTTCCACAGTATTTTCTTGATATTGATCGGGAAAAAGTAAAGCGGATGGGAATCCAACTGGACGAGTTGTTTGCCTCGATCCGTAATTATATCGGTAATAATTATGTAAATGAATTCAATGATTTTTCAAGAAGTTTTCATGTTATTATTTGGGGAACCGCACAAAGCCGGTATAGTGTGGAGCAGATTCTTTCTCTACCGTTAATGAATGGGGAGGGAAAAAACGTTCCACTTCGTTCTGTTGCTACGATTCACGAGATTTCATCGCCACAGAGTATAACCCGTTTTAATATGAGTACAGCCAATGGAATTTCTGCGATGATTCAAGAGGGGAAAAGTTCCGGCGAGGCTATGGCGATACTTGAAAAAATCGTTGAATCTTTTCCGAACGACTATTCACTAGGATGGGGAGGGGTCTCTTTTCAGGAACACCGGATTGGTTCGACTGTTTGGGTCTTGTTTGCCTTGGCCCTGTTGTTCGGATTCCTGTCGCTGGCCGCATTGTATGAAAGCTGGTCTGCTCCATTGATTATTATGATGGCGGTCCCACTAGGCGTTTCCGGAGCACTGTTAGCGGTTGCACTTCGTGGGGCGGAAATTAATATCTATACGCAAATAGGATTGATTCTCATGATCGGACTCTCCGCAAAGAACGCCATATTAATTACGGAGTTTGCTCGAAAGGAGTGTCATGATAAAGGGAAAACACCATTGGAAGCCGCATTTTTCGCTGGCCAGTTACGATTGCGTCCCATTATGATGACTTCATTTGCGTTTATTCTTGGAGTCGTTCCGTTAGCTATTGCCACAGGAGCGGGAGCGAATGGACGACGTGCAATCGGAACCGCAGTTCTGGGGGGCATGATTGAAGAAACAATGATTGGCATTATTGTAACTCCGGTCCTCTTTCTCCTGATTACAAATTGTAAACGAAGGAAGTTTAAAAATGAAAATACCAGATGTAATGTAGAAAACAGATAGTTTTTGAGAAAAGCACACCTGCTCCCAATAAAAATATGTAACCGTTCACGGATATAAAGTGAAACCACGGATAACACTGATTTTCACG
>CAYUAP010000172.1:0-8999 GCA_964442735.1 uncultured Planctomycetaceae bacterium
CTCTATCATGGAAAACGCTATTATTTTCGTTCGGTTCGAAATTTCTATCTTCAGCCGAATAAAAAGCGGCTCCTTCTCGGTGCGGCGAGTGATTATACAGAACAGAAAAAGTTACTGAATATTATGGAGACGACCAATATCTGCCTGAAGAATTTCTTTCAGGACGATAGTATAGAAGAGGCAATTCAAAATACAGTGGAAGAGATATGTCATTATTTACAGGCCGACTACATTAGTATTCTAAAAATCAATCCTGAAAATAATACTATTTCCTCCTGGATCAATTACAAGCCTGCCGAAACGGACTATATTTTGAACGTGGATAATATCCCGATTGAAGCGGACGACGATTGGTATGGAAAATTACAAAACGGTGAACCAGTCATTCTTGACCGATGCGATATTGAAAACATGGAAATGAAGATTTGCCACAAGACACGTTCATTGATACTCGCTTCGGGAATAAAAACCATTTGCTCAATGAAAATCGCTGTAAACGACCATATTTGGGGGAGTTTAACCATCCTTTATATCAAGGAAATCACCTCTTGGGATAATTTGGATATTGAGTTTATCAAGAATGTAGCCGGACTGATCGAACAGGCGTTAAAACGTGAAATATCCCGAAATAAAGTTGTTGAAGCAATGGAAGTTGCGCAGAAGGCCAATAAAGCCAAATCCGATTTTCTTGCTTCCATGAGTCACGAACTCCGGACTCCACTGAATTCCGTTATCGGTTTCGCCGACCTCCTGAAAAATCAAAATGTATCAACTGCGGAACGTATTGAATACACTCGCAATATTTCCTATAGTGGAGATATACTGCTCCAATTGATTAATGATGTTCTGGATATTTCCAAATTGGAGGCGGGGGCCATGCCCCTCTGTCCGGAAAAAATCAATTTTGTAAAAATGTGTTCGGAGTTTGTTTTAGGATTTGCATCCCGAAGACTGAAATCGGATCTCGTTTTTGAAAAGCATTTGGATGATTCCATTCCGCAATTGTATCTCGATCCCATTCGTATGCGACAAATCCTCTTGAATTTAATTGGAAACGCTCAAAAGTTTACAGATCGGGGAAAAATCGTACTCGAAGCGCATTTTACGCCGGACGATAGGGAAAACGGTATTTTGCGGATAAAAGTATCCGATACCGGAATAGGTATTTCCGAACAAGATCAGAAAAAGTTGTTCCAGCCGTTTGTACAGGCCAATGCGAAGATTGGAAATCGAAGCGTAAAAGAAGGAACGGGACTGGGACTCTCTATTGTTAAGCACTTGGTTGTCATGATGGGGGGAACTATATCCCTTCAAAGTAAAGTCGGCGAGGGAAGCTGTTTTACAATTGAACTTCCGAATATCCCCTATTTTACGGGAAATGGTCAATCCTGTGACGAGATCAATCTTCAAACACTTCAAGAAGAGATCTCATGTTTACATTCGAAATGTAAAATACTTCTTGTTGACGATTATAAATTAAATTTAAAAATAATAACATCACTTTTGAAGGATATTGGACTGCATTTATACTATGCATCATCAGGAAATGAAGCGTTGGATATTATGAAAAAGCAATCCATTGACCTTGTTCTGACGGACATATATATGCCACAAATGTCCGGAATTGAATTGGCGGAAGAGATCAAAAAAATGGACAAGACTATTCCTGTTGTTGCGTTGACGAAGGATATAATTTCTTCTGACAATTCCATACTGTTTGATGACATCTTGTCCAGACCTGTTGAAAAGGAATGTTTGTATTCTTGTTTGAGGAGGATTCTTTCCAATGACAAATAATAGAAATGCTAATGATATCATCAATGATTGTGATCAATTCGACAATACAGAAACAGATCAAATATTTCAATTATTGCGTAGAAAAATAATTGAGACGTTTGAGAAACTACCGAAGGATTCCATACTTGGTTCCCTTGAAATGCAAAATCTATTGGAAGAGTTGAGTTGTCGACAACATGAATTGGACAGGTGGCAACTTGAAACGAAGCAGACGCAACAACGACTGACTATTATGGTTAAGGATCTAAAGGATTCCCGGCAGGAGTTTTTTGATTTATTTGACGATCTTCCAATTCCATGTGTTATTTTAAATGATTATGGTGAAATTCTCAAGGCAAACAGCGCGTTTTGTCTTTGTTTTGTCCCCTATAAACAGACAAACGGAATAGAACATCAGAAATTTGATATTTATATTTTCGAGAATAACAGGGATTTTTTCCATCAATTTTGTGACAGGGCCATGTCCAAGGGGTTTTCCGATCCATGTCAAATTAAAATGATTGACAAATTTGGCCGAGAAAGATATTTCCTGTCTACGGCATCCGTGTGTCATGGTCGAAAAGAACTGATTGTCAGTATGAGTGACATGACCTATCAGAAGAAATTGGCGGACGATTTAAAACAAGCCCAAATACAGGCAGAAAATAATGATCGGCAAAAATCGTTATTCCTGGCGGAAATATGCCGTGATTTTCAATTATCTATCCTCTCTATACTCAAATTCTCCGCTCTTTTAGAGAAGGATATTAATTTTACTCCGACTCAAAGGAAGTATTTCGAAGGTATTCTCTATGACGGAGAAAGTCTAAAGAAACAGCTTGAAGATGTTATTGAACTGTCTCAATTGGAAAATGGCGAACAACCTTTACAGAAGAACCAACTCAAAATAGAAGTTGTTTGCCATGAAATCGAAATTCAGTTTCATCAAAAATATGCGCAGAAAAATATTCTGCTACAAGTTGTTTGTCAGACCATTCCACTACTATTAATGGACGAGTATCGTTTGAAATTGATTATTTCCTGTCTTCTGGACCTTGCCTTGGACGCTTCGGAAAAAGGGACGGTAACTCTAAAAGCTTTTTTTATGGCCGAACATAATAAAAATGATGGAACTTTATTTTTCCATTTGGAGGGAGATGAAATTCTGATTGAGAATCTAAACGGTTCCATTACGAACGTTCCAGAAGACGTTAATATTCCAGAAGACGTTAATATTCCAAAAGACGTTAATATTCCAAAAGACGTTAATATTCCAAAAGACGTTAATGTTCCAGAAGACGTTAATAATACCGAAGAGAAAAAAGATAATACTGTGAAATTGAGAAGGAAATCAAACGATATTATTCCGAACAATGATTTTGTTCCGAACAGGGATACACTTAAATTCTATATATTCAAACGATTCATCAAGTATGTGGGGGGTGAAATCATTTCATCCGGATCCGACAATATGTTTTCCTTGAAATTCGACAGGATTGAGGTCGCGTCCGGGAATGATCTGACGTCTTTACCAGAGGAGGAAATTGTTACAAACGATAATACGGATATGAAACTGGTTTGCTTGTGCGTGGACGATGTTGTTATGAATCTGAAAATACTGGAAGCACAGTTTAAAAAACTGGATATTCAAACGATTTCCGCAACATCGGGTAAAGAAGCGCTTGAAATACTGCGGAATCAGAATTGCGATATTATCCTGACCGACTTGTGGATGCCTGAAATGACCGGCGAAGAACTCTTTCAGGAAATTCGAAAAGACCCAACCTTTGATTCCATACCAATTATTGCCATTACGGCCGATGTCGAAAAAGTACAAAATAGAGAAACGAGAAAATTCGCACAGGTTATACTCAAGCCGATCAGTAGTCAGAAACTACAACAGGCTATTCAAAATCTGTCTGGAATCTATTAAGGTATCTTTTTAGTAATATTTTTACTTTTAATGATACTTTCATATAAATTTTGTTGACATAAATGAAATTATAAGGTAGTATAACTAATGTGTACGATCCGTAACATTCTCTTAAAAGGAGGTTCCCATGGGTTTTATACCTGTCTTTTTGTGTTTTATCCTGTTCACGATATTAGTAATTGGGATATACCACATTTTTTTAATGAATTCATTGAATGAAAAAGAGTCCGATGTAGAATTCAAACGATATCATCTCAAATCTGAAATCGACCATTTAAAACAAATAGTACAACAATTACAATCACAACTCCAGGAGAGTACTCCAGCGGCGTCGTTACATCCTTCATCCCCTACCGATAAAAAGGATTTGCCCGATAATATAGAAATTTTAGATCGCAACGATAATACAGATTTTACAAAGATTCCTGCTACGAAATCCGATCAGAAGAAGTCCGTGGAACAAATAGAGTTACCTTCACCTCAAACGGCAGATAAAATACAGTTATCGAATCCATTTTTAGAACTTCATGCAAATACACCGGTCCAGAAAAAAGAACAGCCATTACCGATTATTGAGGAGACTTCGCCGAAAAAGTCTGTGGAGATAAAAAATTCGGTTGATATTTCCAATGTACACCTTGCCGATTTCGTATCATATCTGGAACCAGAGTCGTCACCTCGACAAAAGAATATGGAACATTCCGTCCTCGCGTCCAAAAAAGAAGAGAAAATGATCCAATCGGCATCTTCCACAGAGAAGAAGTCGTTAATTGAAAAGAAGCAGTCTGTAACAAAAGAGAACTCCGAAAATATTGGTCAAATGGAATTACAGATCGGGCAGAAGATACTCGGTTGGGTAGCGGTCTTTCTGTTTATATTGGGGGCCGGTTTCTTTATTCAATTAGCCATTAACTATGGTTGGCTGAATCCGATGAATCGTCTGATTGGCCTTTTTGTTTGCGGTCTGATTTTTTTAAGTATGGGATTCCACTATTTCAAGAAGGGATGGCGTCGCTTTAGTGTCATGCTCAATAGTACAGGCATTACCATTCTCTTTTTAGGGGGATACTATGCGAAAATGGCCGTATTGTTTTCGCCCCAAATTTCTTCGATGGTTATGATTGGATCGGTAGTTCTCGGTTTCTCGCTGGCAGCTTTCTATTGGAGTTCATTTTTGGGACTGGTTGCCATTCTCGGCGGATTGGCGGTTCCTCTTTTGATAAAAGAAACCATGTTCGAGTCCGGTATTTTCTATCTGCTCCTCTTAAATGTGGTATCGATCTGTTTAATTAATTGGATACGGCGAACGGAAATAGTTCTTGTCGCCTTTTTCGGTACTCTATTTCTATTTATCAGGATCTGCAATCTGTCCATTGGACATGAAGCGGCTTTAAATGGAAAACTTGTTTTCCTTCTGGTTTTTGCCCTTTTATACTATGTTGATACCTGGTTGTCCGTTTTTCGAGCCAAACGAAGTATCCTTTGGGAGAATACCTTGCGTGCACTTCTAACGCCCCTGATTTTCTTTTTTGGTACATGGATTCTTCTTTATCACAATGAAGAGACATTTTCAATTGGTTCTTTCTTTGACGGAACCGGCTGGGAATTTTTTCAATGGTTGGACGGTCCTATTGCCTTAACGTTGTTCATAATCTATGGTATAACCGCCTATTGCTTTTATCGACATGAAAAAAATCGGACTTCCTGGTCGGATTCGTTATCGCTTTTTCCTTTAATGACTGCGCTTTCCTTTAGTTTTTTAGCCATGTCGATACCTTTATTACTATCGGCGGCCTATATTTCCGTTGGTTGGATTGCACTTGCCGTTGCTATTTTATATCTAGCCGTCTGGGCAGATCCCTATATTACCCAAGAGGAATTACCCAAATATAAAACATTTTATAGAAATTGGGCTTCTCTCTTTTTCCTATTGGGAATTACAAGGCTTTATTGCTGGGATTTTATTTGTAATCTCTATCCTGTCTATTATTATTTGTATTACAATTTATCAGAGAATACCTTTTTCTATCCTTTTGTCAATAAATTGGCACTGCCGGTTCTGATTTCCTCCCTGCTTCTTGTGGTCGGAAGTCGTATTATTATTTTCTATCGCCGAAAAAAAGAGCGATATTTAAATCTATCACAACATGGAAGAAATGTTTTTATTACCTGGCTGATACTGATTTTTTTCAACGTCGGTTTTTGGACTTTTTGGCTGTTAATGAACTCGGAAGTCTTTACGTTTACTGTTCTGAAGTGTTATCAGGCTGACATTTCCCCTATCGCCATTAATGCCTGGGCGTGCGCGAAATATTGTTCACTGGTTTTAGCCCTGTCGATTTTCCTTCTCGGATATTGGTGTAAAAATCAAAAAATACTGCGATTCAGTCTAATTATACTGTTAGTACCCGTTTTTAAACTACTCTTTATGGATTTATGGTGTCACTGGCTTTTTGGTGGAGGTCCCATTCCCGGCTGGACCAATCTTTGTCCGTGTTTTACGTCAATGACTTTCGGTCCTTTGACCTTAACCATTCCCTATTCCGAAATAATAGCTTTAAATGTGCCGCGTTTTAGTGTCCCTATCTGGAATTCCTTTGCGATGGTCTTTGTGATCTATAGTACTGTTTTGTTGGAAATTGCGCTTGTTTACCACTGGAAATCCTTGTATTTCCAGAACGAATTCGGCTTTAAAATCGGATTGACGTGTGGAACCTGTGGATTAATTCTACTCTTCAATATATTATCGCTAGAATGTTATACCTATTTTCTTTTACCAAAAGCCGATGCTTTGTCCATGGCACTTCCGAGGACTTTTTTTTCGGTTTACAGTGTTTGGAATCTTTGGATGATTATGACGGGGATACTGTTCTTTATCGGTTGGATAATGCGTAGTCTTCCGATTCGTATTGCTGGTTACACGATCCTGGGGATACAGTTCTTGCCCATCTTCATCTTTACATTTTTGAATCCAATTGGAAGAACGTACTTTTTGACATCCGATATTGATATTCCCCTGTTAAATCTGAATGCATTGACTATTTTACTCTATTCATGTATGATGATTATATTGTCGATTATCCTTCACAGTTCGTCGTCGCGTCTTCATTCCGGAGATCGTCTTCTTGCCTTGCCAACGGGTCTGGCCGGTCTTTTTCTCCTATGGCTTCTATTTTCATTTGAAACGTGGCGTTATTTCGGTGGAATTCAGGACGGATATCCGACTCCCTGGCTCCAATTAACGTCTCTTAATGTATTATGGTCATTCCTGGCAATAATATTGTTAGTCCTTGGTATGATCAAACGTTCCATTCCATTACGGGCAGTTAGTCTGGTGTTACTGATTTTAATAGCGAGTAAATTCCTCTTTATGGAACTCTTTTTCCGTCCGGAAGTATTTATCTTTCCGATAATTAATATCTATGGTTTTAATGTTCTTTTAGTCTCGTTTATACTACTCGTTTACGCCGTTGTAATCTTCAGGTGGAGTTCGAACCGTTTAAATTGTACCGAACAGGAACAGATCCTGTTGAACATCGAGCAATTTTTCGCTGGTTTTTTTGGGATAGCGGTTATTTTCTTCCTGTGGATCGGATGGTCCCTTGATTTGCGAAGCGCTATTTTACGGGTACCAGAATCCGTTTATGGACAGCCGGCATTTCTTGCGGAAATGGCTTTGTCGATTTTTTGGTCGATATTTGCGGGTATTCTGTTATTCATAGGTTTTTGGACCAAAAAATCTATATTACGTTGGTTGGCCATTGCTCTTTTTGCTCTAACAACGCTAAAAGTAATGCTCAACGATATCACCTATTTAGCTCCTTCCTATCGTGTTGGAGCGTTATTCACCCTGGCGATTGTACTAATGTTGGCGTCTGCCGCCTATCAGCGTTTTCGTCTGGAAAACAGGAAAAAGAATCAATGAATCAAATTCGTCTTTCTATCATTCCAAGGAGTTACCTGTTCTATCTGTTCATCTTTTTGGTGTGCCAGATCTTTATTCTCGTGACTCTTTGTATCCATTATCATTTGGATGATATCGAACATTATTATTTTGATATACAGATACTATTTTTGGATCTACACCATCAAGGAAATATACTCGACTGGTTTTATTCAATGATTTGGATGATTCTCGCACTTCTGGGACTTCGTATTTTTTTGGGGATTCCGCCTCGTAAAGAACCGTTTACACAATTGGTCTTCTGGGCGCTTGTTTCGTTTTTTGCTGTTCTATTCAGTTTCGATACAACTTGTTCCATAATACCATTCTTTTATGAAGCAATTGTAAACTTCCAAAAGGAACACGATTCGATTCTTGTATCGTCCATTGTCTTTCGGTATATATTTTTAGTTTTAGTACTTCTAGGATTCTGTTTTCTCTTCCGATATATACGATTGTGTCATAATGGCCGTTTTATTATGACAATATGTTTTGGTTTTTGTGTTCTGGCTTTTCTATTTATGTTTTTATTTTGTTCACCTCTTTCTCCATTTCGAACTACGGATACCGTACCTAAAGTCACTGAACCTAAAAAAACAGTAACTTCAGAAGATTCCAACAACATCCCTTCGGGAATTGTTGATCCAGCAGTTTTGGGAAAAAACAAGTCTTCTAAAGAATCGACGTCAGTCAAGGACGAGGATGCTCCGGATAAAGACAATGAAGTAAAAGACAATGAAGAGAAGAAAAACGAAGAAGAAAAAAAGAATTCTGACCCCAAAAAATCCGATCAGGAAGATAATTTTACCCTTTTTCGGAATGCTTCCGATGAAAAAAAGTCGGAAAAGGAACCTGATGACAGTACCATAAAGGAAGGAAGCAAAAAAGAACCCGTACAAGTCAATCTACCAGACGATAGTACTCTTGCCTTTCATTGGGAGGAAATACTTGGCTGGAAAAAAACTCTTGAACAAAATATACATCTTTCCTACCGGATCGAAGAATATTTACAAATGTCAGAATTAATTGAAACAAAAATCTGGGAAAATAAAGTTCCTGATATCGCAAAACTTCGTGATATCGTTCATTATGCAGGAATCGGTTTCTTCTTGAGTTTTTTACTTTTAGTCGTTTTACTGATTCTTCGTTCAACTAATATTGTAGACGAAGAGAGAATCCTTGAAGAAGTACAAAAACAAGGTATTACCATATACAGACATTCATTGTAATTTAGTACCTGTTCATGGACACAAAAAATGGGTTGACTGAAATATAGTATCTAAAGTGAAACTATGGATAACACTGATTTTCACGGATAGTTTTTTGGCAAACAAACTTTTTTATGAT
>CAYUAP010000173.1:0-8906 GCA_964442735.1 uncultured Planctomycetaceae bacterium
TAATAGCGTTTAACCTGCTTAATAGCGTTTAACCTGCTTAATAGCGTTTAACCTGTTTAATAGCGTTTAACCTGTTTAATAGCGTTTAACCTGCTTAATAGCGTTTAACCTGTTTGATAGCGTTTAACCTGTTTGATAGCGTTTAACCTGTTTGATAGCGTTTAACCTGCTTAATAGCGTTTAACCTGCTTAATAGCGTTTAACCTGCTTAATAGCGTTTAACCTGTTTAATAGCGTTTAACCTGTTTAATAGCGTTTAACTGTTTAATAGCGTTTAACTGTGTTCGGTCATAGAAACAATTATTAGTTCGAATTCGAAATAGAATCAAGGGAAAAAGATGCCATTATATGAAATTGAAACTTATTCACACATTGTAATCACGTGGGCCAATGACGAAGAAGGGGCTCGACAGGCTTTATATGAACATTATCCTTCAGAAGAAGCCATTCGAGTCACCAAACGCCCACGTGATGTATGGGTTATTTCCAAGTCGGTACTCGGAATTACCGGTAAAGTGGAAGCTTGCGATTTAGCACGAGAGTGTCTCTCTAAATCGTCCGGCGATAAATTACATGCCATTCGTCTCTATATGCAGCAGACGGGAGCCGATTTGGAGGCTGCTCGTAAAGTTATTGAATCCAATATTGTTTACGGTTGGTAATTACAAAAAGGCTGTTCTAAAACCCGATTTTATAAATCGGTATCATTATACTCAAGGTTGTTATAAAAGTCTATTTTTCAAAACAGGCGAGACGCCTGTTTTGGAGTATGCGGACGAGACCTGCCTGCCGTCAGGCATGGCGTCCGCACTCCCGGGAAATGCCGGATTTACAACGTCCTAAAGTATAGTATACCATCGATCGAATGGTAAACATTTTATTTATAACCGCAGATTTTATAGGGATGGTTTTTGCAGAAATGTAAATTTTTTGTTATGTAATGTATTTATCATGACATATTTTACGTATCGGCTATTGGAAGCATTGATTTTCAGTAAACCATCCGTTTTTGTGATATCCGTGATTTTTTGTATATTCAGGGCTGTTTTAAATTCCTTCATTTCAAAACAGATGAAAGCCTGTTGTGGAGGAAGTGGACGAGACATCCGTACTCCTGTAAAAGACAGTATTTTAACGTTCTGTAGTATAATATCCGTGGTTTAAAAGATACCTTGTTTACACTTCGAAAATTGTAATATTTCGGAAGGGCGGACTAAAAGTCTGAAATTCCGTAGAGGTTTTTAGAAACGCCCCAGAATAAAAGGTCGAAATATTATGAAGTATCGTTGTATCATTCTGGTTCTGTTTTTTTTGATAGTTTTTTCTTGCCCCAATCTGAATGCGCAGGAAAAGAATATTAATTATGACGAGACCAAGGTCCCCAAGTATAAATTACCCAATCCCTTTATAATGGAGGATGGTGAATACGTTCAAACAGCGGAAGAATGGGCCGGAAAACAGAGAGCGTATATTCTGAATATCTTCAAGAAGGAGATGTATGGTCAGATGCCTTCTGTTGATCATAAAAAGATCAAATTCGAAGAATTAACCAGTAAAGCAGATGCACTGGAAGGAAAAGCCACGCGTAAAGAGATTCGGATCTATTTCGATTATCCCAACAAAACGCCTAAAGCCGATCTTCTTGTCTATATTCCCAATAACGTGACAGGCCCTGTTCCCGCTTTTCTCGGCCTGAATTTTGCGGGAAATCATGCGATTACAAAAGAGACCGATATTATCGATCCTGGTTATATTGAGGGAAGTCGATATTCAAAAGAGGCAGTGGCAAAGGCACGTTGTAGTAAATATAGTCGCTGGATGCCGGAAAAAATTATCGAACGCGGTTACGCTCTGGCAACGATCTATTATGAAGAAATCGAGCCGGATTCCAATAAAGAATTCATTTATGGTGTTCATCCACTGTTTGCAAAAGAGTTTCCAAACAAGACAGCGGGCGACTATCCTTCGATTATATCCGCTTGGGCCTGGGGCCTTTCACGCGGACTTGACTGTTTGAGAACCCTTCCTCAAATCAATGGTAGTAAAGTTATTGTTATCGGCCATTCCCGACTTGGAAAAACAGCATTATGGGCCGGAGCCAACGATACACGATTTGCTGCCGTTATCTCGAATGATTCCGGTTGCGGGGGCGCTGCTCTTTCTCGACGTAATTATGGAGAAACCATTGCATCTATTACAAAAGCGGCTCCCCATTGGTTCTGTCCCAATTTCAAAAAATATGCGGACGACGTTAATTCGCTTCCGATAGACCAACATGAATTGATCGGTTTAATTGCCCTTCGTCCTGTCTATATTGCTAGTGCGGAAAAGGATTTATGGGCCGATCCTAAAGGTGAATTTCTCGCAGCGGTCAAGGCAGACCCCATCTACCGTCTAATGCGAACCGGTGGAATCGGCAGTGTCCGTAAATGGCCTCCTGCCACAAATCAATCGGTTGGCGACATCATTCGTTATCACCTTCGTTCCGGAGAACATGATGTTACCGCGTTCGATTGGCAACAATATCTTGATTTTGCCGACAAGTATGTACGTTAATCAGGTACGTTAATAAAAATAAATACGTTAATAAAAATAAACCGAAGGCAGGGGGAAAATAACCTCTGTCTTCGGTTATATTATATTATTTTGGAAACAAATATTTTATGCAGGAACCCATTTCTGTCGGGCAGTTAACCCGAATGATGAAATCAATATTGGAACCGAATTTTTCTAATGTCTGTGTTGTTGGTGAAATATCCGATTTTAAATATCAAAAGACAGGTCATTGTTATTTTACACTCAAGGATCGCGAGGCACAACTTCCTTCGGTTATCTGGCGTTCAACCGTTAGTCGTATTCGTTTTGAACTCAAAAGTGGCCTGGAGGTCGTCTGTCGTGGTCGAATTGAAATCTATCCTCCCCATGGAAAATATCAACTGATAGTCTCGGCACTGGAGCCTCGGGGAATAGGTTCGTTGGAACTGGCGTTTCGACAACTGCACGAGCGATTGAGTCAGGAAGGTTTATTTGCCCAGGGCGCCAAAAAGTGTTTACCCCGTAGTATTTCACGGGTTGCGGTCGTTACAAGTTCAACCGGAGCGGCTGTTCGCGATTTTTTAAACGTCTTGTTTCGACGAACGAAGAGGGTCAACGTTATAATCGTTCCCGTCCAGGTTCAAGGGACAAGTGCGTCGAACGAAATAGTCCAGGCTCTAACCCAATTGAATCTAATGCCCCCTGAAATGCGTCCTGATGTTATCGCCCTAATTCGTGGTGGAGGAAGTATTGAAGATCTATGGCCATTTAACGAAGAAAAAACGGTTCGTGCCGTCGTAAATTCCAAAATTCCGATTGTAACGGGAATCGGCCATGAAATTGATGTGTCGTTGTGCGATCTCGCTTCCGATTTACATGCGCTAACTCCATCGGACGCCGCAGTCCGACTAACAATGGAAGACAGTGAATTACTTCACAGACTGGACCTTTTACGACGCCGATTCGTTCAGGCGTTAAATCATAATTACGGACTGGCCGACAACAAAATTCTTCGAATTCGAGATTCTCTTCTATTTAAAGATCCCGTTCGATTACTCCTCGACCCTCGAGAACAATGTCTCCAGAAACTTCAGGATCGAGTGAATCAGGGCGAACAAAGTCTCGTGGAACAAAAGAAACATCAAATGGAAAAACTGGCAGCCCGTTTGGAAGCCTTGAGTCCATTGGCAATCCTGGCACGGGGCTACTCAATAACACAAAATGAAAACGGTCTATTAATCAGGAATGCCAGTGAAGTTTCTATGGGAGAAACTATTCATACCCGTGTTGACCAAGGATCTATTACCAGTATCGTGTCAAATACAGAACCGTGACCGACGTCAAATTGTAAAAAGAATATGTTCAAAACACATTTGATCGTCAGGTCCCAGATTCAGACAAAGTAGAAATACCGATCTCCCGAAATTGAGATCGGTGTCGATTATGCTTTTCTGATAATACTACGTGTATCGGAGACATTTTTCGTAGCGTTTCGTGAATCGACAACGAGTTTGGAATGATCAACGATAAATTGATAGTCGTAGGCCGTATGATCCGTGGCAATTAAAATACAATCTTGTTCTTCGAGGAATTCTTTTGTCAGTTCATGACTCCGCATTGCGGGGATATTGGGCCAACTTCGCATTTTGGGAAGGACCGGAATATGGGGATCATTATAGGTCATATCGGCACCATAATGAATCAGTTGGGTCATTAATTCAAACGAGGGGCTTTCACGAGGATCATCCACGTCCTTTTTATAGGCAATCCCAAGTATACATATTTTGGAATTTTTAATGGCTTTTCCCTGTTCATTTAAGGCGTCCATTAGTTTTCGAATAACATAGGCAGGCATTCCTGTATTGATTTGGCCCGCCAGTTCGATGAATTGCGTTGAAACACCAAATTTACGCGCAACCCAACTGAGATAGAACGGATCAATCGGAATACAATGCCCCCCGAGTCCGGGCCCCGGATAAAACGCTTGAAAACCGAACGGTTTTGTTTTTGCGGCATTAATAACTTCCCAGACGTCGATTCCCATTTTCTCGAAAATAATTTTCAGTTCATTGACCATGGCTATATTAACGCATCGATAGGTATTTTCAACGACTTTAGCCGCTTCCGCAACTTCACAGGAGGAAACCGGAATAATTCGGACAATAGCCTTTTCATAAAGAGAACGTGCAAGAAGGGCACTATTCGGTTCAATTCCGCCGACAAGTTTTGGAATTCCGGCTGCTGTATAGTCCTGATTACCTGGATCTTCACGTTCCGGACTATAGGCGAGATAAAAATCCTGACCGCATTTCAAGCCATTCTTTTCCAGAATAGGGAGCATAACCGTTCGGGTTGTACCGGGATAGGTCGTACTTTCCAGGACAATCAATTGGCCGGGCCGAAGTGTTTTGGCAATAGCCTGGGTCGATTGCTCGACATAAATCAGATCCGGATCCCTACTCTCCGATAACGGCGTCGGTACACAAATAATAACGACATCTACTTCCCCGAGACGATTGAGGTCATCGGTCGGCTCAAACTGCTTTTTCTGAAGCCATTCGGAAATAATCTCGGAAGGAATATGGGCGATATAGCTCTTTCCCTGACGAAGTTTTTCGATCTTTTTGGTATCAACATCGAAACCCGTTACCATAAATCCGGCATTGACAAATGCTCGAACAAGAGGAATACCAACGTATCCCAATCCGAGAATACCCACTTTTAGTGTTTTGTTATTGATTTTTTCAATAAATGTGTTCTTCATAACTTTCATCCTTCTATTGTTTTGTAATTATCGAGACATTCCCGCAAGAATAATTCCCAATATTGTTAATGATAAACCAATCCAAATATATATATTACTCGTTTCGTGAAAAGAGAGAATACCGGCAATTGTCATAAAAAGAACCTGAATAACAGAAATAAAAACAATTTTCGAGGCGGATACATATCGAAAACCAAGATTTCTGAAAAAGAATCCGACTAAATTACAAGCACCGGAACCAAGGGCAATAGCCCAACACTCCTTCGGAACATTATAAAATGCGGTATAACCTTTATTAAACAACAGACAAACAGCACAAATAACCATTCCGGACCCGCAAATGAGGAACATACTCAACGAGAGAGGAACGGGCGATCCGTTGGAACCACCTTGACTGGCTGTACGCATGATACCGCGCATATTACACATATAAAAAGCACTTCCAACACCACCCAAAAATGCCAGGACAAGACCGTATAACAAGGTCATATGATCGATGTAACCCCCGATCGGATGTTGATCGGGTAATGGTGCAATCGCAGCGAGCGCCGATACGGAAGGAGAGGACGAAACCACCGAAACCGTTTCCGGTACGGCATTCCATTTACTCCAACTCAAAATAATAACGGCAGGAATCAAAACACAGGTTGTTATTATTTTCAGTCGGGTCATTGTTTCGCCGATCATTACCGTACTAAAGAAATGTGATCCGAAAATTTGAAATGTCACGTAAAGAGGCATGGCTAAAACGACACCTAACAGGGCAAAGGACCATAAATACGCTCGCGAAGAAATAAATTCGCAAACGAAACCGGTAAAAAGGATCATTAAAATGATTTTTCCCGTTGGAAAATGATATTTCCCACGCAGGATCATCAGGAGAATAAAGGGAAGAACCCCCAAAACGGTAACCGATTCTTTAATAACAATCGTCCAGTCGGGACTGACATCTCGATATTCTGACATCCACCGAAGCAGGTAATTAGCTCCGAAATAGAATAATTCACCAGCCAGGCAGAGGAGAAATCCAAAACCGGATCGTGATGTAATTGACTCTTTATCCATCGATTAAAGAACACCTTTTGTACTTGGAATACCCGTCTGACGAGGATCCGATTCAATAGCCATTCGAATGGCACGTGCCGTCGCCTTGAATATGGCCTCGGCAATATGATGGCCGTTTCCACCGTAAAAAACGTTAATGTGCAGATTACAACCAACCGCATTGACGAATCCCTGCCAGAATTCGTTAACCAGTTCCAAATCGAATGTTCCGACCTTTTCCACCGGATAATCAACATGATAAACCAGGAAGGGACGCCCGGAAAAATCGACGGCAACTTGCGCCAGGGTTTCATCCATGGGAAGAAGGAAATGACCATATCGACGAATCCCTTTTTTATCGCCAAGTGCTTCCTTAAACGCTTGGCCAAGCACTATTCCTACATCTTCTACGGTATGATGACCATCAACTTCCAAATCCCCCTTGACCTTTAATTGAAGGTCCACCAGAGAATGACCACTGAATAATGTCAACATGTGATCGAAGAAACCAATCCCACTATTAATGGAACCGATCCCCGACCCATCGAGCTGTAGTTCAAGGTCTATAGAGGTCTCTTTTGTTTGACGTTTTATACTGGATACTCTTTTCATCGTACATTTCCTTTAAAGTACCATTACAGGCATTTTCGAATCAGGTCGAGACAGGCATCAATCTGTTCGTCAGTACCGACACTGATACGAAGACCGTCTCCCCATTGATCATAGTTCATATAACGAACCAAATAACCATGATCCTTAAGGTAGTTATAAATATGTAAAGGTGATATTGATTTATCTGAATGGACGTTCCAGGTAAAGTTCGAATGGGATTCCGGAACGTTGAATCCAAGATCCTTCATTGAACAGAAGAGACGTTCCCGTGTGGCCAGAATCTTCCTGCGATTCTCGATCAGCCATTCCTGATCTTCAAGTGCGGCCGTTGCTGCGGCAATGGCTATCGAATCACAATTATAGGAGTCCTTTACTTTTATTAGTTCGTTTATCAGTTCCGGTTGCGCTATCATAAATCCGAAACGTAGTCCCGCTAACGCATACGATTTACTCAAGGTTCGCGATATAATTATTTTCGGATTACTCTTGACCAACTCTATACAATTAACTTGGGCGAAATCGGCATAGGCTTCATCAATAACTAACGGACAAGGAAGCTGTTCCGCAATTCGGGCAATTTCCGCATTGGATAAAAGTGTACCGGACGGGGAATTCGGATTGGGAAGATAAACAAGTTTGAGATCTTTACTTCGAATCGAATGAACCCGACTAGGAGAAATCTCCTTCGGCACCTGTCCGAAACATTCCGGCAGGGTCCAGTCGGAATTAAAACGAATCTCCTCCGATTCTGCTCCCTGAAGTTCCGCTAATGATCGATAGAGAATATAGCTAGGATAGGGAAGACGGAGAAGTTGTCCAGAACCGACAAAGGCCCTTGTTAATATAGTCAGAATATCGTCACTTCCATTACCACAGAGAATCCAGTCCGGCTCGACATGATAAAGTTGTGCGGCAACCTCCCGAAATGCCTGTCCCATCGCGTTGGGATACCGGGACACTCCTTTTTCCGCCGTTCGACATATGGCCTCGTAAACTTTTTCGGAAGAACGATAGGGGTTTTCGTTCGTATTGAGCTTGATGGATTCCTGTCCCTTGGGCTGTTCGCCGGGAATGTATCCCCCCATCGCCTGAATTTCGGGACGAATATAATTTCTAATCATCTTTTTTTTACTCCTTGTAACGGACCTGTATTTTTACATGGTTGGGTCCGAAAAGTGTTTCCCGGCCTCGGCCCTAAAACAGCTTCCGCATATTCCTCCACTTGATCGGGCGTTTCAAAATACTGTTCATAAACGTATCCGTCTTCATATTCGCATCTTTCCGTACTATATTCTCGACAGATTTGCGGACGCTTTTCGTATATTTGACATCGACTGTCTTCTCCCAAAAACTTGCATTTCGTGTGGACCAGAAGATACCAAACATTATCTTCGACAAAAACTGTTGCGTATTCGTGGAGAATATACCAACGAATGAAGTCAAATTCCTTGTAGTTTTCCGGTGTATCGATTGGTAATGCAAAATAACGACAACAGGTGGCTTTACAAAATTCACAAAGATTTTGGTCTTTGTCAATTGAATTCCGTGCTGGTTTTACGGGATTTACTATTTCAAGGGGACCGGACATGGAAGACACCAATATCAAGGTTATAAAATACAAAATACATTAACAAGACAAATTATACCTTCACTTGTTTTTTTTCCAAGAGATTATCAGGAAAATATTTAACTCGGTCGTTACTTCCGGAAAATTTGTATTGACATTGTTTGTTTGGTCCGCGTTAGTTGGTCCGTGTTTGTTGGTCGGCATTTGTTGGTCTATGTAGAAGTCGGGAAGGGAAGGGAGAAATTCCCATTCAAAAATAATGGCCATTACTCTTGCAAATTATCTTCGACTCCTGTATTCTATAAAATACCTGTATTCTATTTATCATATCGTAACCGTTCACGGATATAAAGTGAAACCACGGATAACACTGATTTTCACGGA
>CAYUAP010000174.1:0-171 GCA_964442735.1 uncultured Planctomycetaceae bacterium
CATTGTATCTGTGGTTTCACATTGTATCCGTTATTTCACATTGTATCTGTGGTTTTACATTGTATCTGTGGTTTCACATTGTATCTGTGGTTTTACATTATATCCGTGGTTTTACATTGTATCTGTGGTTTCACATTATATCTGTGGTTTCACATGGTATTTGTGGTTTCA
>CAYUAP010000174.1:271-8826 GCA_964442735.1 uncultured Planctomycetaceae bacterium
CATTGTATCCGTGGTTTCACATTGTATCCGTGGTTTCACATTGTATCCGTGGTTTCACATTGTATCCGTGGTTTTACATTGTATTTGTGGTTTCACATTGTATTTGTAGTTTCATATTGTATTTGTGGTTTCATATTGTATTTGTGGTTTCATATTGTATTTGTGGTTTTACATTATATCTGTGAACGGTTACTTTTTTACGTAGACTCAAGGCCGTGATAAATTTTTTTTTCAAAACAGGCGAGACATCGGTTTAGAAGGGAGCGGACGAGACATCCCTATTCCCGGGAAATGCCGATTTTATAACGACCACCGTTTGGTCCCATGCCGGGATTCCTCTACGGCTTGACTACTGAAACGTTTTGAAGACGATATTTTTAAAATATTATCTTCTGAACAGGAAGCGAAAAAAGCGTCGGAAAAAACCGAAACTGACAGGAGTACGTGTCAGTTCGTCCATTGCTTCTTCATAACCTGGAAAAATTTCCATGGCGCGAGTCAGAGCGGTACGAGCCCCTGGATAGTTTCCCTGCATACGAAGACAGACTCCTTTAATCAGCCAGATATAGGGGACGTCCGGCGCTTCTTTTAAAGCGCGCTCAATATATTTCGCAGCAGTATACGTCTGTTTATGCCAAAAATAAATTCGGGCAATCTCAATTTTTATCAGCCAGTCCGGATCCAGATTAATGGCCGTCTGCATACAGTACTCCGCACTGTTCGATTTGCGCTGGAGCATGATTTCCCCCCGAACCAGCCAACGCCAGGCAGACGCCCCTTCCGCCTGTATGGAAGCGTCGGTGTATTCAAGCGCCTGTTTTTTACATCCGAGAAGGGTAAAAGCCAAGGCACGACAGGCTAAAAGATCTCCATTCTGTGGGAATATTTTCAAGCCGTTTACGGCCCAAATTTCCGCTTGACGCTCCTCGTTTAAATAGAGGAGCATCTGTGCCTGACCTACCCAGCAGGAAACCATTGTCCGATCCATTTCCAGGGCACGTCCATAATATCGGAGTGCTAATTCAAAATGACCCAAACGACGTTCTCCATCCGCTTCAACCAGCCAGTCGGCAGAAGTCCGATATCGAGTTTGCGTCGATTGTATTGTCTTCTGCATTTGGACGGCGTTCTCCGTTCGGACCGGTAGAGCCTTCTTCTGTTTCGCTTTTTGCTGTGCTGAATTGTCCGGCATTACAGAATCGCCTATTTCCAGTTTATCAAATCTCGGCATATCTCTATTCAATGAATTATGGTTGAAAGTAATAAAAAACACCACGACGTGCAAATAACGACACAGCCTGAATATTATCCCTGGTAATAACCCCGAGTAATAAAGCTGTATTAACTTGGGAAACAGGCAGCATTTTTTGCCGTATCGGTCGTAAAAGCGGAAGAATATAGTATTCATTTTCCGCTAAAGTCCTCGAATGATTCGGGAATATAGGAAGCTGGACCTTCGGTATATCGGTTACTTCCACTCCATCAACCAGAAGATTTCCGTTTTTCCAGGTAATCGTTTGACCGGGACAGGCAATAATTCGATCTGTGTGGATTCCCGCCTGAAGTTGATATTGATAATGTTCTGGCCCTGCCCCTGATGAATTGTATGTTATTTCATTTCTTCTGTAAAGGACCAACATTCCCGATTTCAATTGATTCCTCGTCCAAAATCGGTTATAAATAACCACATCCGCTTGATGTAATTGTTCTTCCGGAGGAACCGCTAAAATAGTTCGCGCCGGAATAAAATAACCAATCAAAAAGAGGAGAGGAATATAAAAAACAAGAATCAAAAAGGGAACGATCCGAAATTGTTGAATGGTGATTTCTTTCGTTATAACTTTCGGATAGTAAAGAAAAAGAAGGGCCATCAGATGAATACAGGAGATCAGAAAAATCAGAAAACCGCTTGTCGGGGAACCATAACACAATATACTTAAAATAATAATTCCTGTCCACAATCCGAACAGGGAATATCCCAAGCGTTGTCGTCCATCCAGTTTTAAACTGGAAAAAGGAAAACAAAAATCATGAAGTACCTCGAAAAATGTCTTCGGTGGTATGTAAAGTTGACTACTGAGCGCAACCATTCGGTTTTTAATATTTGATAATCCCGAATTATCCCGAGGCGGTCGAAACAGACGGAAGAGCCATCCACAGCGAAATGTTTTTTCAAAACGTCCTGCGCGCGGCGGTTCAAACTCAATATCGGAACGCGAAGTTACCGGAGCTCCGCATTGAACACATATTTTCCGGCCCGGCATATTTTCAAATCCACAGTTCGAGCATTGCATTTTCCACTATCCCCAACGGTTATAGAGCTGGTTTTCATCCTCAACGTTGTTCTGAATCGAATTATCGTAATAGTCGGAGGTCAATTCCTGATCAATAACCTTGCCGTCCAGAAGGGCCAGTAACGATTTCGCAGCCTCCAGACACGACTCCCCCTTAATACCGATGGTTCGAATCATGACTTCTCCGTTCTTTTTGATTTCAATTTCAAATTCTTCTTTTGCCATAATCGTCTCCTTTACCAACTGCGAACATGAATTTTGACCGTTTCATCTTCTTCCACCGATTCGTCGATAATAGTCATTCCTTTAGCCTTCATTTCCGTAACAAGTCGATGATAGGCATACTGCTGGGTGACCCGACCAATCAACTCGTCGGCAATCTCGCGTAATTCCCTATGACTGTGGTTTTCACCACAAATTGAGACTTGAAGTTCACCTTCAACCGAACGAGAGAACGTCGCAACAATATCGTCCTTCTGAACGGTAATCGATTCGCCCCGATTGGATAATGCCCCGAGAATTTCACTGTTCTGAAGAACAATGTCCTCCTTGACTACCCCCATATCCTTTTCCATTTCTGCAGTATCGACTTTTGCTTTGGCTATGGTATAGCCGATAGTGGAACTACAGAGAGCGGAAGTAACCGCCGCCGCAATTAAGGGCCAACTGGTGACAACCACCGGGGCCAATATCAAAATGGTACTCATATTTCACCTTTAAAATTCAATTCTACGTTTAATTTCTTCCACTTCACGAACACTGGATTGAGATGCGGGACGTGCACGCCCGGAGGCCCACGTTCGTAATCGACCGAGTTCCTCGCTCATGGTACGCGATAAAGGAACCGTCTGACGTATCGTCTCCAGTAAAATTTCTGTCGATAGTTTTTTATTCTGACTGAACGCGTCGAAGAGCGCGGAAATAATAGCTTCTTCTATTTCCGCCCCACTAAATCCGTCTGTTTTTTCACTCAAGAGATGAAGATCAAACTCGTGATAGTTCCATTTACGCCGGGCCAAATGGACCTGAAAAATACCGGCCCGTTCCTTGACATCAGGCAGATCAACGAAGAAAATTTCGTCGAAACGTCCTTTTCGGAGGAGTTCAGGAGGCAGATTGGCAATATTATTCGCCGTTGCAATAACAAAAACAGGAGCGGTTTTTTCTGACAGCCAGGTCAACAGAGTACCAAAGACCCGGGCAGAAGTTCCGCCATCACTTCCTCCTCCGTTGGCAGAACCGGAAAGAGCTTTATCGATTTCATCCACCCATAAAATCGCGGGAGCAACACTTTCTGCCACTTGTATGGCCGATCGCATATTCTGTTCACTGGACCCGACCAGTCCGCTAAAGAGCCGCCCCAGGTCGAATCGCAACAAAGGCTGTTCCCATAACGAGGATATGGCCTTGGCACACAAACTCTTTCCGCAGCCCTGTACCCCTAACAGAAGGAGCCCGCGCGGGGCTGGAAGACCGTATTGCACTGCCTTCGCACTAAACGCCATTTTTCGCTTGATTAACCATTCCTTGAGTAAAGTCAGACCCGCAACATGCTTGATTGTCTCGTCCGTCTGATAATATTCCAGCAGACCATTTTTACGAATGATCTGCTGCTTTTCACTAAAGACAAGGCTAACGTCATCGGCATCCAGCCGTCCATCAAGAACAAGCGTTTTCGCAAAAACGTTTTCGGCCTCCTTTAAGGTCAATCCACGTGCCGCATTGAGAAGACGATCCCGATCTTCCGGAGACAAATTAATAGAGACCTTCGGATTGTCTTTAACGTCGTCAATAATACGGTCGATTAATCGACTGAAATCCTCCGGAGTCGGGAGCGCATATTGCAAAATCGTAACGTCTTTGGCGAGTTCCGGCGCAATTTTCGTAGAGGGGGCGACGATAATAATGGATTTATAGGAATCGCGCAATTGTCGGGCAGCATCGCGCAAACGCCGTATTACAGCCATATTACAACGTTGGTCGTCCATAAAATGATGGAAATCTTTAAAAAGGAAGATCGCCGGTTCAACATAATCCAGAACGGAGTTAAGAGCGTTGATTGGATCGGTCGTTCGGTCCGGTTTATGGGCCGTTTTGAGTTCGTCAGCATCGGCACGCTGGATTCCTTCGGTAATAGACCAGGTGTAGAACCCTTTTTCCCGCTGTTTGGCTATTTGACGCAAACAGCATTCGACCCGCTCCTCCTCCCAGCTCTCAATATAAATTATCGGATATCTGGAACGAATCAAGACGTCAATCTCCTGCATTTGGGTCATCTGTTTTACCAATATTTTTTGGCGCGGCAGCGTTTGTGTCTTCTCCGGAGGATTTTGTTTTTGATTGTTTTCTGTCATGATAAAGTTCCCTTCCCTAAAAATCAATAATATTTTTTCGAATTTTCCGGCTGAATTTCTGTTAAAGTCCCTTTATAATGGCGCAGGCCGGTTGGTTGGTAGGGATGCTTCGCAATTTCCTCTTCGTTAATATCGACGCCAAGACCAGGACGATCCGGAATGATCATGGAACCATCGACAATCGAAACCGATTCGTCGCAAATTTCCGATCGCCATGGGACATCACGTGCCATGGTTTCCAGAAACATGAAATTAGGGGTAGAGGCGGCTAATTGTAGTGTCGCCGCATTGGCTACAGGTCCACTCGGATTATGGGGACAGAGGGGAATATGATGCGTCTGTGCTATGGCGGCAATTTTTTTTAGTTCCGTCAGACCCCCGGCATGGGAAACATCCGGCTGAATAAAATCGGCGGCCCGATATTCCAGAAGTGTTCGAAATGAATTCGCATTGTAGAGTCGTTCACCAAACGCGACTGGTACATTGGCCCGACTGCGGAAATCAGCCAATGCCTCCATTGAATCTGGAATAATCGGCTCTTCAAACCATAATATATTAAAGTCTTTAAGCGCGTTTGCGATACGCAATGCGGTCGGAAGATCGAATCGTCCATGCCCTTCGATTAGAATTTCCGAATGGCCTTTTGCAGCATTATAGACCAGTTCGACACAACGAATCGCCTGCTGAAAAGCAGTGGGATCCAGATATTTATAGGCGGCCCCGAAGGGATCCCATTTTAAGGCCCGAAATCCATTTTTAACAGCCTCCACGGCTTTGGCCCCAAACTCTTCCGGCGTTTTGGCCGGAACAAACCAGCCATTGGCATAACAAGGAACCCGATCCCGTACCTTGCCCCCCAATAAACGCCAAACAGGAACATGTAATTCTTTCCCCAGAATATCCCATAACGCTATATCTATTGCGGAAATCGCACTCATCAGGACCGGACCTCCACGCCAATAGGCATCTCGATAGCTGTCATGCCAAATCGCTTCAATGTCTCGCGGATCGCGCCCCTTGAGATCCCGCTCCAATTCAAGACAGGCCTGAACCACCGTCTGTTCCTTGTACTCCAGTGTCGCTTCTCCAACTCCGTAAAGACCAGGTTGATCTGTTAATACCTTGATAAAAACCCAGTTCGTTCGATAGGCGTTACATATAAATGTTTTTATTGCCGTGATTTTCATTTCTCTTGAATCCGATCCTTCTAAAAGGTAAACAGAAAAAGTATAAATATGTTAGATGTTTTCCAATCACCCACTCCTATTGTAGTTGAAATTTTTATTATCTACAAGTGGAAAAATCCGGAGTTTATAAAAAAAGTAAAATTTTGTTCGTACAAGTTGTAATCAATACGATAAACTCTTGTAAATGGTGTGATCGGAGAATGATATTCGGTCATTGGATGGAATTCGCCATCACTTTTGACCAACGTTCCAGTCCTGTCTGTCCAATCTCCCAGTCAACGCCGTTTTTTGGGAATAAAACAGGCGTCTCGCCTGTTTTATTCCCAAAAATGAACTCCTAAATGAAAGTGTTGTCACCACTAGCATTATAATAAATAGAGAAGAATAGAACGGGTAATTCATGTTCCCCTGCTTGAAATTATAACTTCGGTCAAATACGGGGGAGATCTATCGGAAGAATCCGGGCAATATATAGGAATGTCTCCAATATCTCCGATGTTTCCAATGTCTCCGATGTCCGCCGATATCCGGACGCGTATTTCTAATTTTACAATTGATACCGGAGTCTCCCAAGCCTGGAAGGTGTTTCGAAACGGAGATATCTTGCAAGCTAAAAGAAAAAGCCGTTAAAGGAGACCGAAACGGAAGATTTCACTTGACAAGATAATCCGAATGATTTAGAATAAAAAAGTGGTTGCCAGACGCCAACAGAAAGGAAAACGGTTCGAGCGATGTACTGTTTTCACACCTTCCATGGAGAGTGTTGTCGTCTCGCGGTAACAAGTTATATACTCAAGATCGTTATAAAAGTCTATTTTTCAAAACAGGCGAGATGCCTGTTTTAGAGGATGCGGACGAGACCTGCCTGCCGTCAGGCATGACGTCCACGCTCCCAGGAAATGCTGAATTTATAACGTCGTACAGTATAACACCTTAAACAATCCCTCGTTTCCCCACCTTTATTTCGAAAAAGTGGACCACTTTATAATGTTGGTTTGTATTGCGATTCATTCTTTTACTATTTATAAAGGAATGGATTCAAAATAGTACACTCTATGAAAAAGTGTTTAACGTTGGGCATATTCCTCAAATTTTTATTAGCAGAAAAGAGGGGAGTAGAGTAATTTAAAAAACGGGAAAAAATATGAATTTGAAATTTGGACTATTACCACGGGTTGTTATTGCCATTATATTGGGAATCTCGGGCGGTTTTTATTTACCGGTCTCGATCATTCGTATTTTTTCTACTTTTAATGGATTGTTTGGTAATTTCCTTTCCTTTTTCATACCTCTACTGATTTTGGGACTGGTTATTGCCGGAATAGCCAATTTAGGTTCGAAGGCGGGTCGTCTTCTTCTCTATACGGTTCTGATCGCGTACGGTTTTACATTATTTTCCGGTTTCTTTACCTGGAGTGTTTGCGATTTAGTCTATCCCTGGATATTGAAAGGGGAACATTTAAATGTATTAACGGACAAGAAGTTACAGGAGTTTCCCCCCTATTTTACAATTGGGTTAAAACCGTTTATTGATGTATTATCGGCGCTTGTTCTTGCCTTTATTATGGGGCTTGGTATTTCCGGACTTCGTGGAACGACCCTGAAATTAGCGGCAAACGAGTTTGAAGAAATCATCCAGAAGGTCATTCAATACATTATTATTCCCTGTCTGCCACTATTTATTTTCGGAATATTTTTGGAGATGACGGCCAAAGGCCAGGTCGCCATGGTTCTAGGTATCTTCATTAAATTAATCATAATGATTTTCTTTATCACGATTGTTATGCTCTTTTTACAGTATGGAATTGCCGCACTCTTGAGTTGGAACAATCCGTTCCGTCTGCTCAAGGGGATGGTACCGGCCTACATAACGGCGTTGGGAACGCAATCGTCAGCGGCAACAATTCCGGTTACACTGGAACAGACCATTAAAAATGGAGTGAAACCATCTCTGGCTAAATTTGTCATTCCCTTGTGTGCTACGATTCATTTATCCGGTAGTACCATGAAGATTACCGCCTGCGCCCTGGCTGTAATGATGATGTCGGGAATGCCTGTTTCCGGATCGTTAATCACCAAATTTATATTCGTTCTTGGTATAACCATGGTGGCAGCGCCCGGGGTTCCCGGCGGTGCTATTATGGCCGCACTCGGTATACTACAGAGTGTACTCGGTTTCTCCGATGAAAATTTGGCTCTGATGATCGCTCTTTATATCGCAATGGACAGTTTCGGTACCGCCTGTAATGTTACCGGCGATGGCGCTATCGCCATTATTCTCGATAGTCTTCTGCCACAATCCGATGAAAACACCTCCTTGCAAAAATAGATGTATATTATATTACAAAAACTATAATGTTTTTTGGTTCTATACTGCACGATGTTATAAATTCGGTATTTCCTGGGTGCGCGGACGCCATGCCTGACGGCAGGCAGGTCTCGTCCGCATCTTCCAAAACAGGTGTCTCGCCTGTTTTGGAAAAATGGACTTTTATAACGACCTTGAGTCTATATTTTTTTACAGATAGTCATTTAAAAAACAACCTTGATTAGTAACCATTCACGAACGATTTTGGAACCATGGATATCACGGATAAACACCGATAGTCTGTCGTAAAATATAATTTTTTATAATAGCAAACGAAACATTTTATTTATTATGATACATAATTTTATCATAAAAAAGTTTGTTTGCCAAAAAACTATCCGTGAAAATCAGT
>CAYUAP010000175.1:0-8760 GCA_964442735.1 uncultured Planctomycetaceae bacterium
TTGCCAAAAAACTATCCGTGAAAATCAGTGTTATCCGTGGTTTTACTTTATATCTATGGTTTTACTTTATATCCGTGAAGGGCTACCATTTCATTTGATATTTATTTTTTTTGATATTCATCGAACCATTGACCAGCCTCTTCTTTTGTCATAATATCGCCATTCATTTGCGCACGATAGGCGGCGTCAAGAATGACTTTCATATTTGGACCGGGAGTTACTCCTTTCAGTATCAGATCGCGGCCAAGTAGAAGTGGATCCTGCTTCTTTTCCGAAACGTGAAGTTGCTTTGCCCTCTCAATCCAATGATAAAAAGACGAATCCTCCCATAAATCCGGCGAAAAAACATCGTAATGGGCATAGTAAATAGCAGCTTCAAGACAAGACCATAATATAATAGAGGCCGGTTCCAGACGTTTTGCCATTTTTCGGAGTACCCGATCTGGAATATTATAGAGATCCGTTTTTATACAACGATAAATCGAATGATTACGACATAAAGGAAGAACTGTTTCCGGAAACCACAAGGGAGATTTCATATTAAGGAAGAACTGTTCTACGGCGGGTAATCCCACGATGGCATGAAGTGGCGCATTCCAAGTGCCCCTGACACTTTGTATTGTGGCGATCACTCTTCCAAAATCATGGCATAAAGCCGCGAACAGGAGAAGAGCACGATTTTTATCATCCAACGGAACCCGATCTGCCAGTTGCGCGGCAATATTACAGACCTTCATCGTTGATTCATAAACGTTTTTGACATTGCTCCGCGATGTTATCGGAGTCTGTTCGAGACGGGCCAGATCAGGAAAACATGAGAGCCAGCCGGTCTTCTGAAGAACCTGAAGACCTTTTGATGGAAATTTTCCTTTACAGGCCCATTTTTCCCATTCGAAAAAGAGTCGTTCCTGGGACAAGGCAGAAAATTCCGGCAGGACCTTTTTACATAAATCTATCGTTCGCGGCTCCATATCAAACCCGAATCGTGACGCAAACTGCATACCACGAAGAACCCGAAGTGGATCGTCACAAAAAGCATTTGTGGGGGCACGTAATATTTTCCGTTTAAGATCGCCTATTCCATCGTAGGGATCACAAAAAGAACCATCGACACGCATTCCAATAGCGTTTATCGTAAAATCACGCCTTCCAGCCGCTTCTTTAAAGGTCATATTCGGATCGGCCTCGACTGAAAAACCTTTATGTCCTATTCCTTGCTTCGACTCTCGACGCGGTATGGTCAGGTCGATTTCATTCCCAATTTTAAGGACATTAAAACTCTGCCCCACCTGATTGATACGGAAATATCCCTTGAGGGCATCAATCATTTGTGAATAGGATAGTCCGTAAACTTCAATATCATAATCTTTAGAGGATACCCCCAGAAGACTGTCCCGTACACAACCTCCAACCATTACAAAATCCGTCGCTCCCGCCTGGACCAGAAGTTTCGATATCCTTTTTATTTGATTCTGTATCGACATGGATCTTATATCAGTTCTCCTATATAAATATTACTACTATTAAATATAACTATACTTTAGGACGGTATAAATACGGTATTTCCTGGGAGCGCGGACGCCATGCCTGACAGCAGGCAGGTCTCGTCCGCATCTTCCAAAACAGACGTCTCGCCTGTTTTGAAAAATAGAATTTTATAACGACCTTGAGTATACTATTAAATATAACTAGAGGTTGGGAACACTTAAAAAACGGAGTTGACTGGAGCGCGGACGCCATGCCTGACGGCAGACAGGTCTCGTCCACACTGCCGGGAAAACGGGCGTCTCGCCTGTTTTATTCCCTGAATGAACTCCTAAATGAAAGTGTTGTCTACCACTAGTATATCATAAAAACAAAGGGATACCACCTACTTTCAATATTCCAAACAAAAATATTTTGGTCTATTGATTCCTGAATAAATAAAGGTAAAATAAAGATACTCGGATTGGGTCTGCTTTTTAATGTTAAAACAGACGAGAACGCCTGCCTTGATATTAACGTGATATTAAAACAAATAAAAACGGCCAGGATCCGATCATCAGGAATGTCGGCGAAACACCATCGTTCCCGTGTAAAATACAAACAATTGAATATAATTGAATATAAATCACCTGCGTGTTTTATTCATGCTCCCACCCTTCCCCCCATTTGATAGGAATAATGACATGAAAAATACAAGATTCCTCCTGCCATTTTTTATTTTATTCTGGTTCGGATTTTTGGAAATGATTCCCTGTCCGGCAGAGGACGAAACGGATATTCTGTTTCAAATAGGTATTGCCGACTGTTATAATCGGGAATTTTTCGGTCTGGACAGTCAAAAAGCTCTTGCGGAGCACGGTAATCCGGTTATTCGCTTCGTCGTTGGTAAAGACCGAATGTCCAACTGGCCGAGTATGCATCTCAGTACACGAGATTATAAAAACGCCGGAAATAAATTTACCTATGATATTGAATTTCAGTCGGATCAGACAAATCAAACATCCCTCTGGTTCATTATCGGAGTCGTTTTTTCCCATGCCACAGAGCCTTCATTAATAAAAATAAAGGTCAATCAGACCGATCTTGCGCCGAAACGTACCCCAACAATCTCCCTGGAACAATTCCATAAAGGGTTTCATCAGAATGAAAAAGGGAGTCATTTGAACGTCTCTTTTGAAGTACCGGCAGGCGCCGTACAAAAGGGAGTCAATCATCTTTCAATTACCTTGGAAGACGGAAGCTGGTTCATGTATGATTATGTCGTTTTGAAGAAAACGTCCGAAATTCCCCCAACCAGGGAGCCGGATGATTACTATCGAACGTTTCGTCAAACAGCCATGAAGGATATAAAGGAAATACTTTTCGTCGTTCGTAAACCGGGAACGGACCCCCATTGGTACGCTAATTTTGGTTATTACGCATTGGATGAAAATACATTTCCATTTCCACTTGGTACAGGAGCACGACTCTGTATTATGGACCTTGATACCAAAAAAGTTCGAACGCTTTTTGAAACGAAGACAGGCTCAATACGGGATCCTCAACTCCATTATAGTGGTAAAAAATTTGTATTTTCCTATTTACCGGACGGAAAACGCCATTTTAACCTTTATGAAATGAATATTGATGGAACAGGCCTTCGTCAATTGACCTCTGGAGCCTGGGACGATATTGAGCCGTGTTATCTTCCCAACGACGATATCGTTTTCATTTCGAGTCGAACCAAACGCTGGGTTCAATGCTGGCTGACTCCCGTGGCAACGATTCACCGCTGTGGTCCCAACGGGGAAAATATTCGACAGATATCATGTAATATCGAGCATGATAATACGCCCTGGGTTCTTCCGAATGGACAAATACTCTATATGCGCTGGGAATATGTCGATCGCAGTCAGGTCCATTATCACCATTTGTGGACGATGAATCCGGACGGAACACGTCAGATGGTCTATTATGGTAATCTTCACCCTGGTATTCTAATGATCGACGCCAAACCAATAGCGAATAGTGATAAAGTCGTCTCGGTTTTTTCGCCCGGACATGGTCGTCAGGAACATTATGGCGAAATAACCGTGATCGATCCACAAAAAGGACCGGATGACCTTGATAGTGTCCGACCGATTTCGACGCATAAAGATCATGCTGATCCCTGGGCCTTCTCCGAAAATGAATTTATGGCCGTTCGTCACACCGAACTGCAAATACTGGACTCGTCCGGTTATGAACAAGCCCTATTCAAACTCTCCCCTGAAGAAATACAGGAGGGATTCTGGGTTCATGAACCGCGTCCGATTCAGGGATCACAACGCGAACCGATTATTGCGGATACGACCGACCCGGCAAAAGCAACGGGAAGCCTTCTTCTGGTCAATCTTTATGAAGGACGCCGTATGAAAAATCTCGCGCCCGGCACCATTAAAGAATTACTCGTTTTAGAGACCCTTCCAGAACCGATTCATTATAACGGTGGAATGGACCAAATATCCCTGGGAGGAACCTTTACCCTGCAACGTGTTCTTGGAACCGTTCCGGTTCAACCGGATGGATCCGCCTATATCGAAGTACCGGCAATGCGTCCCGTCCTGTTTGTTGCGCTGGACGCGGACGGTAATCCGGTCAAACGAATGCACAGTTTTACAAGTGTTATGCCTGGTGAAATGACCTCCTGTATCGGATGCCACGAATCGCGTACCGAGACACCACGAAACGACCGGAATAAAAAAGTATTTGAAATTGCCGGCAAAGGCGCTATTGCCCCCACCCCGATCTCCGATATCCCCGATGTCTTCGATTTTCCAAGAGATATTCAACCTATTCTGGATCAACATTGCGTCTCGTGCCATAATTATACCCGTTCCGATGATGGTGTTGATCTCTCCGGCGACTGGTCACCCGGTCCCTCCATGAGCTATATGAACCTAACATATCGTAATCTTTTGGGAGATAATCGTAATCGACCGGTTAGTGATTTTGAGCCCTACAAGATAGGTAGTTGCGCCAGTCATCTTTATCAATTGATTTGTGAAGGACATCAAGGTGTTAAAATGTCCGATCACGAAAAGAAAATCATTCGCTTCTGGTTGAACTGTGGCGCTAATTACGCGGGTACATATGCGGCCAGCGGAAACGGTATCTCCTGGGGGTATTACGAACGTGGATTTCGGGCAGATACCAATTGGCCGGAATCCATAGCCATGCGCGACTCCTTGAATAAACGCTGTAATGGATGTCATGGTGCACGCAAACATGGACTTCCGCAAAACCTGTCAGGAACTCTGTTCAATTTGACGAGGCCGGAAATATCAAAAATAATAACGGCCCCGTTGGCAAAAGAGTCGGGCGGACGAGGTATCTGTAAAACGAAAGAGGGAAAAGCGGTCTTTATAAATCAGTCGGATCCCGATTATCGAACTATTTTGGCCGGTATCGAAAAAGGTAGAGATTATTTACTCCATGAATCACAGCGATTCAGTAATAAACAGCCCATCGTTCCCTGTCGTCCCTATACACGTGAAATGGTCCGATTCGGAGTTCTCCCACCAGATCACGATTATAATCAGCCAATTGACGTCTATGAAACCGACCGAAAATACTGGAAGTCGTTCTGGTACGAGCCAAAATCAATCGATAAAAAAAATGAATGATAGCATCCCCCTCTTTTATTTGAGGAACCAAATTGTTACAATAGAAATGAAAATAATAGAACTGTATGTAATTACATCTATTTAAGTCTGTGGATATTTTTTCGCTAGTAGAAACCAATTAAATAATATTAAGGAGTTACGATGAAAAAACTAATGATTTTTAGTCTGTTTTTGATGATTGCCCTGTTTTCCGAATCCGTTTTTGGCCAGAATTGGAAGCCGAATTTCGCACTACAGCTCTATTCCTATCGAATGATGACATTTGAAGATGCGGTCAAAACAGCATCGGACCAGGGATTCAAGTTCGTTGAAATTTATCCTGGTCAGAAATTGACCAAAAATTCCGATCTGACGACCGGTGTTTCAAAAGATCCGACCGTAGTTAAAACAATGAAAGATATCATGACAGCGGCCAAGGTCAAACCGGTTGCATTTGGTGTTACAGGAGCGGGTAATGAATCCGAATGGCGCGATTTATTTAAATTCGTTAAAGCATTAGGAGTCGGAGTGGTTCAAATCGAGGCAGGAAAAGACGCTCAAACCTTGACTTTAGTCGATAAACTGGCAGGTGAATACGGACTGAAAGTTGCGTTACACAATCATACCCAAAAAGCAGGTCTCCCGGAAAACGTCATTAAAGAACTCAATGGCTACAAGAATATTGGATCCGGCGCGGATACCGGTCATTGGGCCGTTGCAGGTGTCACTCCTTTGGACGGTGTTAAAAAACTGTCCGGAAAATTCAATGCGATGCATCTCGTTGACGAACAGAATATTGGTAAAGGAAGTCACATCGTCCCCTATGGACAAGGAGCCTGCCAAATTGATAAAATTCTCGTCGAACTGAAGAAACAAGGCTTCAATGGTCCAATTACCCTGGAATACGAACGCGTTTCCGATAAATTGGTCGATGAAATCACCGAATGTGTAAAATGGTATAATGCCTATTTTGAAAAATAAAAATCATTGGTATTTTCCATTCCCGGAAAATACCAATATCTTGTTGGTACCGTCACGGTATCATTACGGTGCCATCACGGTACTATCCTGAAAAGCAATATATTGAAGAAACCACCGTCCAGGATGTCCAGAATGTTATAATGAAATATGGGTATATTTGAGGTGGAAGTTTCATTCAAATACTTGATTTTACAGCCATTACCAACATATTGAGGGGCTCTTTTTGAAAAAAGTTCCCCTCAATCCTCCCTCCTAACTTTTTAATGGGAGTACCCGCTCCCTCAATTCACAGGTTATTAATTCACAGGTTATTAATTCACAAATGATTCTATATCCGGAATGAATGTTACACCCGATAAAAATACTGTAAAGGAGTTTTTATGTTAAGATTAAATATTGTTTTGCTACGTATAATGTCGCTGTTCCTGTTTTTTCTTTACGTTTGTACCTTCGCGGACGCAAAATCGTTTTACGTTTCGACTGTGGGGAATGATGCGTATTGCGGACAAACGGCAACTATCAGTCCGGAAAAAAAACAAGGTCCGTTCCGTACTCTGGAAAAAGGATTGGATGCCATTCGGACATATCGTCGCGAACATACCGATCTTGTCGAGCCATTGATTCTTGAAATCATGCCCGGTATTTACGAGTTAGACAAAACACTCGTGATCGACGGCACCATGAGCGGAACGGAAAAATCACGCACCATTATTCGTGGAATTTTTGATCCGAAATTGACTGTTTCCTGTCCCATTATATCCGGGGGGCGTATGCTAAATGGATGGAAGGTTCTAGCCAATGGGAACTGGGAATTACAGTTGAACGATGTTAAAAATGGACAATGGAATTTTACTCAACTCTTCGTGAACGGGCAACGGCGTTTTCGTCCACGATTACCCAAGTCGGGGACATGGAATATTACCGAACGTATAGTACCGAAAGGCGAAGATGCGGACAAGCCGGATACTCAATTTCAATTTGCGGAAGGACAACTCAATTCCCACTGGAAAAATCTCGGTGATACGGAAATAATCGTCTGCCATAATTGGACGATTAGTCGCAATCTGATTAAATCGATCGATGATACTTCGCGGACCGTTACCGTTCAAGGTTCTTCCCCGAGTAAAAGCAGTTGGGGTGTTTTTACGAAGGGTAATCGTTTCTTTTTGGAAAATGTTGCCAGTGCACTTTCGGAACCTGGCGAGTGGTATCTTGATCGTACTTCCGGCATTCTAACCTATATTCCACAGCCGGGCGAAACTCCGGACAATACTATTGTTGTCGCCCCGAAAATAGAATACCTAATGAACGTTATCGGTGAAAAAGAGCAACGTGCCCGCAATATTGATTTTATCAATCTGGTCTTCGCCCATTCCAACTGGACGACCCCCCAGGCCGGGTGTATTTCACCACAAGCGGAAGTCAATATAGACGGCAGTGTTCGTGTTACAGGAGCGGAGCATTGCGATTTCATTCATTGTGGATGGAAACATATCGGTCACTACGCACTGGCGTTTGGTACGGCGTCCCATCATTGTACCGTTACGAAAAGTGAAATGAAAGATATTGCGGCGGGTGGAATTCGAATTGGCGGCGATATTTGGAATTCGGGACACTGGCCCTATGAATCGCTCAAGATTGCCTCCCTTCAGACCCTGCCGGAAGAAGAAAGACTCGTTACCAATATAAATGTTCATGATAATTATTTAAGTTATCTCGGTCGTATTCATCCTTCAGGTATTGGTGTATGGATTGGTCATGCGGCGAACTGCTCCGTAACCGAAAATGAAATTTTTGATCTCTATTATTCCGCAACCTCTATTGGCTGGGTCTGGGGTTACGGAAAAAGTCTATCACACCATAATATTATCCGTCGTAATCATATGTATAAAATAGGACAGAAATTTCTCTCCGATATGGGCGCGGTCTATACCTTGGGTATTTCACCGGGAACTATGGTTACCGAAAATTTAATTCATGATATTTCCTCGTTTTCCTATGGAGGCTGGGGACTTTATACCGACGAAGGTTCCACTGGAATTGAAATGTCGCGTAATATCGTTTACAATACCAAAACGGGTAGTTTTCATCAGCATTACGGCAAAGATAATCGTATCGTCAATAATATATTTGTGAACGCGATTGACCAACAGATTCAGCGAACCCGAATGGAAAAGCATCGTTCCTTCTTGTTCGAAAACAATATAATCTATTGGACCAACAAGTCACCGTTACTCGGTTCCAATTGGCAGGATAACGAATATACAATGAATAAAAATATCTACTGGAATCCGAATCATGAAATCAAGTTTGCCGGATTGACTTTCGAACAGTGGAAGGGGAAAAAGGGTCAGGACAAGGATTCCATGATTACTGACCCGTTGTTCCGAGATGTGGAAAAACATGATTTTCGCTTGAGTCCGGATTCACCCGCATTAAAACTTGGTTTTCTACCGATTGAAGGCCCGTTCGGACCACATGATAAAGCAAATATCCTTAACACACTACCTGAACCACCCGTCGCGTTTCCATTGGAAAAATAGTAACCATCCACGAACGATTATGGAACCACGGATATTACGGATAAACAGAGATAGTCTGCCGTAAAATACAATTTTTTACAATAACAAACTAAACATTTTTATCTATTATCATAAATAATTTTATCATA
>CAYUAP010000176.1:0-8660 GCA_964442735.1 uncultured Planctomycetaceae bacterium
GGATATCACGGATAAACACAGATAGTCTGCCGTAAAATACAATATTTTACAATAATAAAAAAACATTTGTATCTATTATAATAAATAATTTTATCATAAAAAATGTTTGTTTGCCAAAAAACTATCCGTGAAAATCAGTGTTATCCGTGGTTTCACTTTATATCCGTGGTTTCACTTTATATCCGTGAACGGTTACTAATAAAATTTGTATTATACTCAAGGTCGTTATAAAAGTCTATTTTCAAAACAGGTAAAACGCCTTTTTTGGAGGGAAACGAGACGTCCGTGCTCCCAGGAAATACCAAATTTATGCCGAATTAATAACGTTGTGCAGTATACAATGTTTTATATTGGGATCCAAGTATGAGACTTTAAGTCAAAATTGAAACCAAATAGTGATAAAAAGGATAGGGTCTGTTGTCCACAGGAATTAAATCTTCTAAATCGGGAGAAGATGAAAAACCTGGGAGATTCCAGTACTTTTAATATAACGCCACTTTTTATATATTCCTGACAAACACAAAATATCGAGGAGTATAAAATATCGAGGAGTATAAAATATAGTACATATATAGAAATTCAGTCCGATTGATATGAAAATTCAAGAATTCAAAAAATTTTTTCTCTAAAAGCTGTACAACGGCATTTCAATTGTTTACAATCATTTTCTGGTACCTTTAGTATTTGGTAAAAAGAAGCGGAGAGTCATACCGTATGAACATTCCGTTTCATTTCGATTGAAGTCATTCATTTTATGAAAGGATAACTATGGATAAAGTATCTTCCAGACGAGATTTTTTGAAGAAGAGTACAGTTCTTGGAACAGCGGCCATAGCTGGCATGTCGGCGATACCACATGTTCATGCAGCAGGCTCCGATGTCTTTAAACTTGGAATTATAGGCTGCGGCGGTCGAGGTCGTGGCGCGGTTATCAACTCTCTGACAGGTAATCCCAATGTCAAACTTTATGCGATGGGCGAACTCTTTAAAGATCGCGGATTAAGTGCCCGTGAAGCGCTCCAATCCGCAGAAATAGCTAAAGGCCGAATTGATGTACCGGATTCCCGGCTTTTTAACGGTTTCGATAATTATAAAGGCGTTATTGAGGCAGCCGATATCGTCTTAATTGCCTGTGCTTCCCGATTCCATCCGTTCTATGCCATGGAGGCGGTTAAGGCGGGAAAACACGTTTTCGTCGAGAAACCACATGGGATCGACGCCGCTGGAGTTCATCAGATATTGGATGCGGCCAAAATTGCCGAAAAGAACAAGACAGCGTTTGTTTCCGGACTCTGTTATCGTTACGATCTCCTCCGTCGAGAGGCCATTGCCCGTATGAAAGAAGGTATGATTGGTGATATAACTGCAGTTCAGTCGGACTATATCCGTTCCCCCTACAGCTTAATCAAACGGGAAGAAGGATGGAGCGAATTTGAATATCAGTTCCGTAACTGGTATCACTTTACCTGGCTGACCGGAGATGAAATTCTTCAGTCGCTATTACACAATTTGGACTCGGTTCTCTGGGCGCTCAACGAAGAACTTCCGGAATCCTGTTACGGTGTCGGTGGTCGTTCCAGTACCTTTATTCCGGAATTGGGCGATATCTTCGATCACACCGCAATTATTTATAATTATGCGGACGGTAAACGTATTTATGGTGCGACTCGTGCCGCCGTAAAGTGCTATACGTCGAATACAGACGTTTTTCATGGGACGAAAGGCCGTTGCTTCTTCCAGGCAACAGGAATTCCGTGGATTACAGACCTGAAGGGTAAAGAAATCTGGCGTCCGGAAAAAGAACTGCGCGTTCGCGATATGTACGTTCAGGAACATTATGAACTGGTCCAGTCCGTTATGGCCCAAAAGCCCATCAATGACGGTGAACGAATGGCCCATTCCAGTATGGTTGCCGTACTCGGTATGGTCGCTTCCCGATGTGGTAAACTTGTCAATTACAAGGAACTGTTTGACAGTAAATTCAAGCTCCAACCGACAATCGATAATATCTCGTTCGATTCGAAGTCGGCAGCGGGTCCACGTCCTGATGGTCTGTACAACGTTCCGATTCCGGGCGAATTCTCCGATTTCCAGGAAAAATGATCGCCTTTCTATCCCAAGCCGTGGATGAAGACAATGTCGGAATCCCGGATCTGCAGGATTTTTGACCGTGATATCACTTCGTGTAAAACGGTCAAAAAACAATCCTGAATAAATGTTTAGACCGATTTTATTAAACAATAAATCAATTACATACTAAAACGTATCAATAAAAGGCATTTTAAATCACGGATAATACTGATGGTTTATCGAAAAACAGCGTGTATTGCAATAACAAATTTAAAAATATAATTGTGATTAATTATTTTACAATAATAAAATATGTTTGCTAAAATTTCTGGAAGAATCAGTGTTATTCGTGAATGTAAATAAATTATTGACCGTTTGAGTTATGTATTTACCGATGAATAGGAAAACCTATGTCGATGGAAGTACGTTTACTGCGTTCCGAAGAATATGATCAAGCGGCGACACTGATTTACGAATCATTGAATCAATGGTATCAGAAAAATCGGGGATTCAAGCTGGTAACAGGTCCTGTTGAGAGTATGCTTCTATTTCCCCGGGTCTACGAGGCTTTAGATCCCCATTGTTGTGTAGTCGTTGAGGACAATAGTACGGGCCGTTTGTCCGGAACCTGTTTTTTTCATCCACGTCCGACCCATGTTTCGTTGGGGATTATGAACGTTCATCCTGATTATTTCGGACAGGGCGTTGGCTCCATGCTCCTCAAATATATTATTGATATTGCGGAGGCACGTCATCAATCACTCCGATTAGTATCCAGTGCGATGAATCTGGAATCATTCTGTCTTTACAATCGTTACGGTTTTGTGCCGACCATTTTTTTTCAGGATATGACCGTCAGAGTTCCTGAAAAAGGTTTTGCGATTCAATGTCCGGAAGGCAAGAGTATTCATCGAGCCTCTTTTGAAGATATTCCGGCCATGGTAGCCCTGGAGAGGGAACTCTATTCCATCGAACGGGAAAAAGACTTTCGTTTCTTTATACAGAATGAAGACAATATTTGGCGAACCAGTCTTTTGGTCGATGAAAAATCGGGAGAACTTGAGGGTTTTGTCTCTTCCGTACTTGATCCGGGCAGTCATATGATCGGACCGGGAGTCAGTCGAACGGAAGAAGGAATGGCCGCCCTGATTCGTTATGAATTGAACGCCTGTCCCGGGAAGACGCCTGTGTGGTTGATTCCGTCCCATTGTCTGAAACTTCGGCAGTCCATGTTCGAATTGGGCGCGAAGAACTGCGAGCTTCATATCGGACAGGTTCGTGGAGAATATACAGCCGCAACAGGAGTCATTATACCCTCCTTTATGCCGGAAACATCTTGAAATTGATCGAAAAATGAAAAAAGAACCAATAACAGAAGAGGACTTTTCACCGGAGGTCAGGTTATATACAGATGGAGCGTGCCGTGGTAATCCCGGTCCGGGAGGATGGGGGTTTGTTATGTGCCATCTGAAATCCGGTAAAGAGCTTCGTGAATCCGGAGGTTTGCCGGAAACCACAAATAATCAAATGGAATTGACCGCCGTTATCGAAGGTCTGTCTCGATTAAAGCGTCCAACCAAGGTCGAGGTCGTTAGTGACAGCACCTATGTTCTGAACGGACTTTCTTCCTGGATGGAATCCTGGAAAAAGAGAGGATGGCGTCGTAAAGAAGGTCCGGTTAAAAATGTAGAAATGTGGAAGAAACTGGATGAATTCAAACAGATTCATCAGCTCCGTTTTACCTGGATTAAAGGCCATAATGGCCATCCGGAAAACGAAGAATGCGACCGTTTGGCGGTCGAGGCTTCTCTAAAATTTAAATAGGATATTAAAAGGATTGAAAATGAAATTAAAACATTTTATATTGTTCACTTTTTTGCTCCTGTTACTGAACGGGATGTTTCCTGTTTCAGGAGTAGAAGGCGATTTCAAAATTAACATACTGACCGTGGAACAAATGTCACAACCATTAGGTATTGATGTTGTCAAGCCGGATTTCAGTTGGAAGCTTGAATCGAAAACAAACGGAGAAGAACAGGGGGCCTGGCAGATCATCGTTTCATCGGTTCAGAATGAAAAGAAGACAGTCTGGGATTCCGGAAAAGTTAAATCGAACCAGCAGACCTTCGTTGCCTATCGTGGTCCGGCGCTTGCCCCGAAGACCATGTATCAGGTCGAATTATTTGTTTGGAATGGAGATGATACCAAAATGGCGAAGTCATCTACTGCCTTTTCCACCGGTATTTATCCGACAAAAGTGGATCCTAAACCCTGGAAGGGAAAATGGATAGGCTATCAGGCAGATGCTAAAAAGGAGGCTGTACTTCCTTTAAAAAAGGCAGCTTGGATCAATTATGCCAGCGATGCGAGTGTTCCTCCCGGAAAAGCGGTTTATCGTTTTACGTTTGAAGTCTCCGATCCGGCGAAGATTGCACGTGCCGAAGCCGCGTTTACTGGCGATAACTCCTTTCGTTTTTTTGTGAACGGCGATATGTACGTAACCGGAAGTGGTTATAATACCGCACTGCGTAAAAATATTCTTCCTCTACTCAAGAAGGGAAAAAATGTATTCGCGGCCGAAATTGATAATGCCGGTGATTCGAACAACCCTGCCGGTCTGATCGGTGTTATTTCTCTGGAAGGAAAAGATGGTAAAGTCACGAACTATCTGACCGATACCTCCTGGAAATGTATCAACAAAACAGATCCAGCTTTTTTTGACGCCGATTTCAACGATACCAATTGGGGAAAAGCGTTTAAAGTCGCTGATTGTGATGCCAAGCCTTGGGGTGAAATTAATATTTCCTCTGTTGACGGAACCATTCTACCTGCCCGATATTTATCGAAAGCGGTCAATCTCCAGAAGAAGGATATTGTACGTGCTACAGTCTATCTCGTCGGACTCGGTTATTATGAACTCTTTTTGAACGGCGAACGTGTTGGTGATCACCGACTCGACCCCATTCTGACCGAATTCAAGAAACGTGTTGCCTATAATACCTATGATATTACCAAAATGCTTCGTGAATGTCGCGATAATGAATTTACGAATATCAGTGTCGTATTAGGAAACGGTCGATATTTTCCACCACGACAATCGGGAAAACTGAATCTGGAAGCCTATGGTTTTCCGAAACTTCTCTTTCAGATGGAAATAGAATATGCCGATGGAAGCAAACAGGTCGTTGTTAGTGATGAAAGCTGGAATGTATCGGATGGTGGACCGATTCGAGCCAATAACGATTATGACGGGGAAATTTTTGATGCCCGTCTGGCTGAACCTGCTAAAGGAATCGTACGTAATTCCTATATGGAAAAGGCACTGAATGGAGTTGTTTATACGGTCAAGACGAACGAAAAGGCTCAACTGACTATTGCTCCGAAGGGTAAAATAGAGGCTCAAATGATGGAGCCAATGCGAAAAAGTATGGAAATTACACCGAAAACGATTACCGAAATTCGTCCGGGGGTCTTTATTTACGATTTCGGTCAAAACTTTGTTGGTTACACGCGTCTCAAGGTTAAGGGATCGTCGGGAACCACCGTAAAAATGCGTTTTGCGGAAACACTTCAGACGGAAGGTCCGGAAAAAGGCATGCTCTACGTGGCCAATCTTCGCGCGGCGAAATGTCAGGATCAATATATTCTTAATGGTGCGGCGAACGGTGAAGTCTATGAACCGCGTTTTTCCTATCATGGTTTCCGTTTTGCAGAATTAATCGGTTATCCGGGCAAACCCAACCTCAAAACATTAACCGGTTGTGTCGTTAGTACCGATGTTAAACTGGTTGGTCAATTTGAATGCAGTAATCCCACGATAACTCAATTTGTCAAGAATGTCGAATGGGGGACACGTGGTAATTACTTGAGTATGCCGACCGACTGTCCGCAACGCGATGAACGTCAGGGTTGGCAGGGAGACCGTGCTGAAGAATCGAAGGGGGAAATGTTCCTCTTCAATAATATAACCCTCTATCGTAAATGGATGCAGGATATCGAAGACACACAACGTCCGGACGGAAACGTATCCGATGTTGCGCCTGCCTATTGGGAACTCTATGGAACGAACGTAACCTGGCCAACAGCCCAAACGCTTGTCCCGGAAAGCCTCTACCTAATGTATGGCGATAAAAAGACAATCGTTAATCATTACGATTCCCGTAAAAAATGGCTGGCCCATTTAACGACTTTTGTCAAATCGGACGGAACCATTGACAAGGATAATTACGGAGACTGGTGTGTGCCCCCGGAATCACAGGAACTAATTCACTCAAAAGATCCGGCTCGTCGAACGGATAAAGGTCTATTGGCCACTTCCTATATGATTCATAATTTGAATCTGGCCGAAAAATATGCGAATATGATCGGTAAAAAAGACGATGCCAAGGCGTTTCGAGCCCAGGCCGATAAAATGACTATCGATTTCAATAAAGTCTTCTATCGACCCCAGGAAGGAAAATACGATAATGGAACGCAGACTTCGTCAATTTTACCACTAGCGTTTGGAATCGTGCCCAAGGGCGAAAAAGAGAAGGTTTTCCAGACCTTGGTCAATAATATCGAGAAAACGACAAAGGGCCATATTGGAACCGGCTTAATTGGAGGACAATGGATAAATCGCGTCTTAACCGAAAACGGACGCGGAGATTTAGCATGGGGATTTGCTACGGAAACGACCTATCCGAGTTGGGGTTATATGCTCTCGAAAGGGGCAACCACCGTTTGGGAACTGTGGAATGGCGATACTGCGGATCCGGCCATGAACAGTGGTAACCACGTTATGTTGGTTGGTGATCTGATTATTTGGTTGTTTGAAGATCTGGCAGGTATTAAGGCCGATGAAAAAGAGCCTGGTTTCAAACAGGTTATTATGCGCCCCAGACTGATTGGGAATCTTTCCTCGGTTAGGGCCTCGTATGACTCTGTTCGGGGACGGATCGGAAGTGATTGGAAGATCGATTCGAATAAAAACTTTATTTGGACGATTCAGATTCCAGTCAACTCGACCGCTCTGGTCTCTATTCCGACCTCTGACGCCAATTCCATTATCTGTAAAGATATCGATATGAAGTTGGTTAAAAAGAACCTTGTGGATGGAAGAACGGAATTCACCGTTGGATCCGGAATCTATCACTTCACTGCTCCATTAAAGTAATCAACGTGTAAATATTGCTGGTAGGGGCGGAATTTAACCGTCCCTACCCAATATTAAGAAATTTTACTCCCCCCGATGCGAAAACTGAATAAAGAATGTAACCCTAAATAAAAATTATATCAATTTTATGAACTTCTTTTCACAAAAAGCAATAATAATGTCTATAATATTAATAGGTATGTAATGGAAGAGAATAATGAATGAAAATAACAACGAAAATGAGAATGATCAAGAAAATGATATTATAAAAGGAGCATGTGTTTCTCCCCATAATAATCTTTTTGTAAAAAATGCCAGCGCCCCAGATGTTATGGCCGATATTTTTAAGCATTATATTGAACAGGAACTATTGGAAGATATAGACTTGGATACCCTAACACGCCAAAGCAGTGCCAGTTTTGGTCCTGGTCTGGAACAATATCAGGTAGATCTGCTCTATACGGCGAAACTGACGAAAGAGGCACAAGAGAGAATGGAGGAGAAAGTTGGACATCCGGTAAATGCGTTTTTTATTATTTGTATGGAACATAAGGCACAAAGCGATTTTTCAGCAACTTTACAGTTGTTGTGTTATATAGTCTGCGCAATTTATGCGGTATGGATAAAATTGGGAAGGCCTGATCCAAAAGACGGTCTTCTTCCTGTTCCCATTCCGATTGTTTTATATCATGGTCCGGAAAAAAATTGGAAATTACCACGTTTGCGTGATTTATATTCCCACTTGGGCGCGAAGTTACTTCCTTTTGTACCCGATAACGATATAATCCCAATTAATTTAACCGACCTTGATTACGATAAAATAGTGGGTGATCCTCGTGCCTGTATAACATTGGAGTCGTTAAAACGAGCAACCGATGGAACGTTAAGAACCCATTTACCGAGTATTTTTCGTCATTTAAAAAATGTTCGAGTTGAAGGTAAAATTTTTGAGTCACTTAAGAATTGTACGATATATGCGGCAACTATATGTAAAAATCTAACGACACAGGAAGTCCAAGCGGCCCTATGTCATGGATTAGGAGAGGAGAATGGTATGAAATTAACTGATTTATTAGTCTGTGATGAATATATAGAGCAAAGAGAAGCGAAAGCGGAAGCGAAAGGTAAAGCAGAAGGTAAAGCGGAAGCTCTTATTCAGCTTGTACAATGGATGCTTGGAGAGCCATCGGAAGTTCTTTTATACAAACTTCAAAATCTAACAGATCTTAACCTTCTGGAACAACTTTATATGAGGGTTGGAAGTAAACAGGTTACCACCTTGGAAGAATTTGAGCGTCTTGTTCCTTGAAATTTTTTTAAAACATTAGCCGAAGGAAGTCCAAGCGGCCCTATGTCATGGATTAGGAGAGGAGAATGGTATGAAATTAACTGATTTATTAGTCTGTGATGAATATATAGAGCAAAGAGAAGCGAAAGCGGAAGCGAAAGGTAAAGC
>CAYUAP010000177.1:0-8583 GCA_964442735.1 uncultured Planctomycetaceae bacterium
TTCGCTTAACTGCCATACTTGCGTAATTTAACGTAGAATTGAGGCTACACCCATAAAAAGGACGGTTTGATCCAGGACATTCGCGTCATGGAAAATCGGGAACCGAATTTTCCGTACTCAAGTGCTTCGTTCGCAATTTCGTTGCAATACGCCTGATAGACACGTATCGAATCGTCGTCGTAAACAGCTCGTATTTCGTGCCGTCCGTTCATTAAAATCTTTGGAGGATTATTCATGTAAATTGTTTTTTTCAGGGAAAAAGTTTAAATGCAGTATATCCAATTTAACCATTATTACCGTCTCATTCAAGAAGTCCAAGAACGAATTCGGAAAAACTGCCTGCGCATGTTCGGGTAATATCTTCGTCGAACCAGTCCCAGACAACAACCGGACCTTCGATCTTTTTGGTATCGATACACCATAATTCGTCTCCTTCTTCGTCGTGAATCGCGATGTAATAATCGGGAAGTTTACACTTGTCACGAGCGTCCTGTGTCAGTGTAACGACATTGGGACCGCCGAAATTGTTTACGTCATCGGCACATATTCCGTACACTATAATGCCAGGGGTAAAAATAATTCCCCATTTCAAGAGCGCGTTTTTATAGTCTTCCGGAAAGACAACGCCGAGAATCGTTTCTGCTTGTCGTATCGTTTCCGCTTTTGGAGGCGGTGCGTACAGTTCGGTCAGATCGGGATCCATCGGATGCTTGTTCAAATAATTCTCCAAATCGGTAAATGTTTTCATTGTTAAAATTCCATGTTAAAAGAGGTGTTCTCTTTTTGTGCTATATTTCTATTAAAGCTCAATTTTAGTCGTTCGAAAATTTTTAGTGTTTCGTCGGTAGGATCGTAATTGTTCGGGTTTTCACAAGAGTGAATCGAATTGACAATATCCTTCAGTCTTCCGCCACATTCTGTACCAAGGTAAAACATAAGTCGGAACTTTCCAAATTCAACTGCCCATAAAATCGGGAACGAAATATATGTTGATTCATTGAACTCCTTTCGAATAATTACTTGTAACCATTCACGAACGATTTTGGAACCACGGATATCACGGATAAACACAGATAGTCTGCCGTAAAATACAATATTTTACAATAACAAAGTAAATTTACAATAACATACTAAATTTTTTTATCTATTATAATAAATAACGGCACTTTCCCCGGATTGTTAAACGGCTGCGAATTGCTCAAACAGGCTATTTCGCAGGTCGTTTAATATTTCGGGCTTTATGGTTTTGACGTATTTCACTGAAAATTTCAGTCACTGTAATTCGAGTTGCAGGGCCATACGTTTCTTTTTGTGTGATGGACGATGGGGAAAATCGTCCCATGGGGTACGGTAACGTTTCAAATATGTTTCATCTTTGTCCCATGCCCAAAGCTCGACCAAGGCATCGTTCATGGTCAATACCTCTTCCGATACATAACCGCGATCAAACAACAGTTGTATCGGTTTACCCAGTGTTTTCAACGTCGAATGTACCTTCTTGAACATCTCGACCAGAAGTTCGAGTTTCGTTTTGAACTCCGGTCGTATCCTTTCTTCGAGCTTCTTCAGATCTCTTTCCTTATATACTCAAGGTCGTTATAAAAGTCTATTTTTCAAAACAGGCGAGACGCCTGTTTTGGAGGATGGGACGAGACGTCCACACTCCCAGGAAATGCCGAATTTATAACGTCGTACAGTATATGTCTTCATTGACTTAAAGACCGATGTTTGACCCATCAGGAATTGAGGCAAATGCAGATGTACGTCAATTATTTTGGCCGGGAAATTAAAATGGGAAAAATATTTATCTCAAGATATTGATAAAGATCGTATTTTAGAGTATTCTGAAGGGAGGATATACCATAAAATCGAACAGATAAAAAGAATCTATTGGTTTTATCGTGCAACTAGTTATACGAAGGTTTCTTTATGGAAGGTTAGAGGTTTCGTCTGCATATCCCATCAAGAAACTAATATACTGGAATCTGGAATTAATTTAAGAAAGAGATTATTTATGACTATTAGACTGTATCCATTTAGACTTTATCCATTTAGACTGCATACAATATTTATTTTATCGATATTTATTTTATCGATCTGTCTTGTATTGAGTTTTGTGACAAACCTGGAAGCAGATGAATCTGTGATTTTCGGGAAATGGACAACGGTAGCTCCTGAAATAGTGGTACCCCCGAAGTTTTCTGAAAATAAAGAACAGGGACGTGAAATTAGATTAACTTCCCCGAATTCGATTGGAGCCTGGAACGCGACATTCGCAGTCAAGGCGGGCACAGGATGTCATATCGTTGCGGAAGCGGAAACGGAAATTATAAAAAATGATTTTTATACGAGTTGTCCTGGTAATGATTGTATGATTATATTGTCCTGGATGGTTCCGGGCCAACAAAATCCCTGTCAGCGTGATTACGTTGAATTTACGGACAAGCCGTCGGACACAAATCCCCATTCAACGATTCGCCGTTTTGAACAGATTTTTACGGTTCCTGAAAAAAGCGATTCGGTTAAAATTGAATGTATTTTTAAATGGCGAATCGGTAAAGCCATTTTTCGAAATGTTCGGATAGAAAGTACACAGGTTCCAGCGCCGCGTAAAGTACGGCTCGTTGCCGCCAATCCGCATACTCCCCAGTCAACCTCGATCGAACAAAATCTTGCCGTAATGGAAGAAACACTCAAGAATATATTTAAAACGGTCAAAAATCCCGATTTAATTCTTTTTGCGGAATGTTTTACCGATACAGGCGTTTCGGGCCCAATTACAACAAGGGCCGAACAGCTTCCAGATGGTCCAACGTTTCAGCTTTTGAGCCGATATGCAAGGCATTATCATGTCTGGATTGCGGCCAATGTTCATGAAGTTACCCCGGAAAAAGTCTATCATAATACCTCTTTTCTTGTCGATCGAAAAGGAAAACTGGCGGGAATCTACCGAAAAGTCCACTTGACCAGTTCCGAATTTCAGGCGGGAATCATTCCCGGTACGGAACTTCCTGTATTTCAAACTGATTTCGGTAAAATAGGTTTTGTAATCTGCTGGGATAACTGGTTCTCCGAAACGGCCAAGATATTACGTCTAAAAGGAGCAGAAGTTCTTCTTTTCCCTCTGGCAGGAGATGGAAAAGAATCACACTGGAGCAAGATATGGTCGGCACGTGCCATTGATTCTTCCATTCCAATTCTCGTTGCAACACAACAATCGCATCTTCCTTCGGCTATTATTGATCGCGATGGTCAATGGTTGGACGAAACAAAAGAAAAAAACGGTTTCGCCTGGAAGGAATTGGATTTAAATGATCGGACAAGAAGTTTCTGGCTCTCTGTCGGGCCTTCTATGGGGGACCCGTATCAACTTTATAAATATGAAAGACGCCCGGAGGTATATTGATTCCAATAATAAAAATAGGGTAACCATTCACGGATATAAAGTGAAACCACAGATATCACTGATTTTCACGGATAGTTTTTTGGCAAACAAACTTTATTATGATAAAATTATTTATTATAATAAATAAAAATGTTTAGTTTGTTATTGTAAAAAATTGTATTCTACGACAGACTATCTGTGTTTATCCGTGATATCCATGGTTCTAAAATCGTTCGTGAATGGTTATCAAAAATTATACATTTTCTAAATCAACTAGCCACGATATTCAGGAGTTCCATCATTTCCTTCGAGACTTGACGATGATCGACGATAACGTCTTTAAATGGAGTCAGGATCAAATTATTTCCAATTTCACCGACCATTTTTCCAGTTTCACCTTTATGAAGAGATTCGACCGCAAAACATCCGAGTTTGGTTGCGAGAATACGGTCGGCCGGAACAGGAATACCTCCTCGTTGAACGTGACCGAGCACAACCATACGCATCTCGAAGGGACTTCCCGCTTCCTTGAGAAGTGGAAGAAATGTTGCTGCCCCACCAAGATCGTCTCCTTCGGAAACGACCATAATCATTGATTTTTTCCCCAGCTTTTTGAATTCATGAAGCTGTCGGACTATTTCATCGATATTTGTTGGTATTTCCGGAACGGCAACTAATTCACAGCCTCCAGCAATAGCGGTCTGAAGTGCAAGATCACCACAATGACGCCCCATGATTTCAACGATAAACATCATATCATGACTTCCTGCCGTATCGCGTAATTTATCGATTGCTTCTACTGCCGTGTTGACAGCAGTGGCAAATCCAATTGTATAATCGGTACCGAGTAGATCGTTATCAATGGTTCCCGGTATTCCAATTATTTGACCATCCCAATATTTCTGAAGATTATTGGCCCCGGTTAGAGTTCCGTTTCCGCCGATTGTAATGAGAGCTTCGAATTTATGTTTTTTAAGGGTTGCAACGGCCTTTTGAATACCTTCTTCGGTCATAAATTCTTTACAACGACTACTGTTTAGAATGGTACCACCACGATTGGTCAGTCCGGAGACCGCACGAATGGTTATTTCGTTAGGAATATCAGGATTCTGCCAGAATTCACCATTGATTAACCCTTGATATCCATGACGTATACCAATAATTTCGTCATGATAGGTACCACCAGCACGAACAATGGCTCGAAGACATGGATTCATACCCGGCGAGTCACCACCACTGCACAAGACTCCTATTTTCATGGGACACTCCTTTTCAGTTGTTTTCTAAATTTGTGGAACTGTTTTCATTTTCCAAGTGAAAATTATCAGTATAACATGTTTAACTTGTTTGGCTAGAAGAATCTTTCTATTTTTATTGAATTAATTAAAGATTTACGTTGAAATTATAAATTTGGCTATTATACTGGATAATATCAAGGTAATCTATTTAATTTTAAGGGCGTCTGTAATCTGATTTTTGAGAAATATTAGTTAGTCCGATTTATTCGGGAATACACAGGTATCGATTATTTTGTCGCAAAAATCAGATTCTATCCTAAGAGGAGAAAAAAAATGGCAGGGAAAAAAATTGGTTTTATCGGCGCAGGCCAAATGGCAACAGCATTAGCAACAGGTTTTCTTCGGGAAAATGTTGCGGAACAGTCATCATTGTATGCGTATGATATTAACGCAAATTCGGCAAAAAGATTTTTGCAGGCCACGGGAGCCACGTTTTGTAGTTCCATTCGGGATACTATAGAAGTGGCGGATATTATTTTAATTGCGGTAAAGCCGCAACAGATAGAGGATGTATGTCCGCAGATTAAGGAAGTTTTGTACGGTATTTTCAAGCAGAAACTAATTATTACGATTGTGGCGGGAATTCCAATTTCTTTTTATGAAGAATTATTGGGAGATACGATTCGCCTTGTTCGCGTTATGCCGAATACACCGGGTCTGATTGGCGAGGCGGCAAGTGGTTACGCTCTTTCGAAGAATGCCTATTCGGAAGATGGTACTACGGTCAATACGTTGTTGAGTACGATTGGTTTGGCATATGAATTGCCTGAAAATCTATTGGATGCCGTTACCGGTTTATCCGGTTCCGGACCGGCCTATGTTTTTATGATGATTGACGCGCTAGCCGATGGAGGAGTAAAAATGGGTCTTCAGCGTACAGTTGCATTGGAACTAGCGGCTCAAACACTCAAGGGAAGTGCCGATCTCTATTTAAAGACGAAGGAACATCCATCTTCGTTAAAGGACAAGGTTACCAGTCCTGCCGGTACAACCATTGCCGGTATTACCGCCTTGGAAAATCATGGTTTTCGGGCCGCACTTATAGAGGCAGTCGAAGCGGCTACCAAGCGGTCCAAGGAGTTGGGGGAACACTAGTGGTAGACAACACTTTCATTTAGGAGTTCATTCAGGTGAATAAAACAGGCGAGACGCCTGTTTTCCCGGCAGAGCGGACGAGACGTCCGCGTTCCAGTCAACTCCGTTTTTTTGGGAATAAAACAGGCGAGACGCCTGTTTTCCCGGCAGAGCGGAAGAGACGTTCGCGTTCCAGTCAACTCCGTTTTTTAAGTGTTATGAACCACTAGTGGTTTGTAATGTATAAAACCAGATATTGACCGGAAGATTGATATTCCATTTATATCCTTTAAACACAGATATCTCCGCCCTTGTTTGGTCGTTGGATCAATCGGGAGATTTAAGTAGATAAAATACTTGTGTCGTGTAAAATCTGGAATCAGGATATTTTTGGGAGTTCGTTTACATATACAGACTGGCTGCCTGCATCTGTAGGGTCAATGTTTTTTGTTCTGCATTATTTATTCTGCGGAAGAAGTTGTTGGACATGTTCTTCCTGTAATTAAAAATCAGCAGGCAGTTTTTGTCCATAAATTCCGGGAACTTGGACAGACTGTCCATGATTCTTGGAAATCGTTTATGTTTAACAATTAGTTATTTTTATTTATACGGTATTAACAACATTTCCCTAAAATAGGGGACTGTGTGCGAAAATAAAATTTAGCATGAAAAATTCTGTTTATAAAAAATCCCACCATAAAGAAAGGACACAATGAAATCAAGAATATTTGTTTCTATCGTTTCTATTATTCTAATCATATTATTTGTCGGCAAGGTAACCGCCCAGGAACAGCAATGGCGTATTACGGAGAAGAGTTCGTTATGGTCGAACGTTTCGAATGCGTTGAGTGTTGTGTTGGATGAAAAAATAACCTGTAATGGAAAACCTTCGATACGGATCGAACATACTGCCGATAAAGATTGGGCACTCTATCAACGAGAAAATATTCCGGTTAAAAAGGGTGATATTTTTGAAATATCCTATTATATTAAAAAGGAGTCCGGTTCGTCTTTTAATGAAAGTGTTGTTCTTTACAAGGGGAAAACGGCATCTGTCTGGATTTATGGATCTGCCGAGCAGAATGAAGCTACTGATTGGAAACTGGTAACCAATCAATTTATTATACCATCGGACATTGACAGTATTCAATTTCGGATAGTAGGAGTTGGTCAAGGCGTCAATTGGGTTTCGGAGCCTCTTTTGAGGAAAAAGGGAACCATGATATTGGCCGAAGAAGATAGTAAAGAGATGTTGGAAAATGAATTCATTAAATTGGAATTTCGCGGAGCGGACGGTTCATTTTCGGTTCTTGATAAAAGAACTGGGCGAACTTGGGACCAGAGACGCGGTTCGGCTTTTTGTAATTCTGTTAAAAAAGAAGGGAACGCGATCAAATTTTCACTAATTGGTTTTAATTCACTAGCGAAATATCAGGTTTCAATTCAATTAGAGGAAAAGAGTCCGGAAATAATTGTTTCAATTGATAATGAGAAAAATGCTCCATTTAATTCAGTTCAATATCCCCTTCCATTCCTGTCTCAACAGGGAGATCGGTTGGTAATTCCGATGAACGAAGGTATTTCCTATCCAGTGGATAACGACGTAATGGGAATTTCTTCTCTAATCTTTTTTGGCGGCCATGGCCTTTGTATGCCCTTCTATTCTGTTTTGGAAGATCGAATTGGTGTCATTGGAGGCGGTGGATATATGGCAATTGTCGAAACGGGTGATGATGCCATTGCTCTCTTTCCGCGTTTGAAATCGGCAGAAAATGAAAAACCGCTTTTAACCGCAGGTGTTCAATGGATTTCTCAAAAAAAATGTTTCGGATATAAACGGACTGTTCGTTTGATTTTTCTTGAAAAAGGAGGCCATGTTGCCGTCTGTAAACGATATCGTGAATATGCCAAACAGATAGGTAAATACGAATCGTTTATACAGAAAATCCACAAGAACCCTAATCTCAAAGATGGAATAGATCGTTTAATAGGGGCTGCCAATATCTGGTATTTCGGACCTGGACATAAAGAAATGGTTACAGAAATGCGTTCTCTTGGTATGCAGAACCTTCTATGGAGCAGTTCCGGAGACGCCGATTTTATAAAAGAGATCAATAAAATGCCCGGCATGCTCTCAAGTCGGTATGATATCTATCAGGATGTAACTGATGCATCCCGTGTTAAAGAGACGGGCGGTGGATGGACCGATCCCTGGCCAAAAGATATAAATTGGACCGATTCTAATGGTACCTGGCGTAAAGGGTGGGGGGTTCGACCAAAGGGAGATGTCAAAAAAGAAAAACCATTCATCTATTGCGCTGTGATTTGTGACAGTAAAGCACTCCCGTATGCCGAAGAGAGAATTGATAAAGAACTTAAAGTCAAACCATATAAAGCACGTTTTATCGATACGACCGTAGCCGCTCCCTGGTTCGAATGTTGGCATCCGGACCATCCCATGACACGAACCGACAGCAGAATCTGGAAAATGAAACTCCTCGACTTGTTGGGGGCACGATTCAATCTTGTTTGCGGAAGTGAAACCGGTCATGATGCTTCTGTCCCCTATTGTGATTTTTATGAAGGCATGATGAGCCTGGGACCATACCGTGTCCCTGATTCCGGACGTGATTTGGTCGATATTTGGGACAATCCCCCGGAGAAAACGAGAATGTTTCAGGTGGGTGAAGAATATCGTCTGCCCCTCTGGGAACTTGTTTATCACGACTGTACTGTTTCCTATTGGTATTGGGGGGATTACAATAATAAATTGGGGTGTAGCCTCAATTCTACGTTAAATTACGCAAGTATGGCAGTTAAGCGAAT
>CAYUAP010000178.1:0-8577 GCA_964442735.1 uncultured Planctomycetaceae bacterium
CAACTCCGCTTTTTAGGGGAATGAAACAGGCGAGACGCCTGTTTTCCCGGCATGCGGACGAGACGTTCGCGTTCCAGTCAACTCCGCTTTTTAGGGGAATGAAACAGGCGAGACGCCTGTTTTCCCGGCATGCAGACGAGACGTTCGCGTTCCAGTCAACTCCGCTTTTTAGGGGAATAAAACAGGCGAGACGCCTGTTTTCCCTGCAGTACGGACGAGACGTCCGCATTCCAGTCAACTCCGTTTTTTGGTGGAATAAAACAGACGGAGACGCCTGTTTTCCCGGCAGTACGGACGAGACGTTCGCATTCCAGTCAACTCCGTTTTTTAGGGGGATAAAACAGGCGAGACGTCCGCGTTCCAGTCAACTCCGTTTTTTAGGGGAATAAAACAGACGGAGACGCCTGTTTTCCCGGCAGTACGGACGAGACGTCCGCATTCCAGTCAATTCCGTTTTTTAAGTGTTCGCAACCACCAGTGGTTAGCACTTGATAAATATAATAACAAAAGTGTCTCTTTTTTCAATAGCAATAAATCAAACGTTATTCATTCAAAAAACCGGGGAAAGTGTTATTGAGGGTACTTTTTTTTGATCAATACGGAGCTTTTTGACCATAGACAAACAAGCTCCATAACCGGATACTCCCTTTTGAACACTTGACCTTTTGAGGTCCGAACATTTTTCGTAACAGTTCATGGATATAATATGAAACTATGGATATAAAGTGAAACTATGGATAACACTGATTTTCACAGATAGTTTTTTGGTAAACAAACTTTTTTATGATAAAATATATTTATTAGAATAGATAAAAATGTTTAGTCAGTTATTGTAAAATATTGTATTTTACGACAGACTATCTGTGTTCATCTGTGGTTCCAAAATTGTTCGTGAATGGTAACCGTTCACAGATATAATATGAAACTATGGATAACACTGATTTTCACAGATAGTTTTTTGGTAAACAAACTTTTTTATGATAAAATATATTTATTAGAATAGATAAAAATGTTTAGTTAGTTATTGTAAAATATTGTATTTTACGACAGACTATCTGTGTTCATCTGTGTTCATCTGTGGTTCCAAAATCGTTCGTGAATAATTACCCATTTTTCTATAGTCGCAAACCTTGTCAAGGATTCTCTAGTATCTTTTATTACCATCCTGAAATACCATCTAATTATATTTAAAATATACACCATTTGTATACCATCCATCCGGTGTACAAATGGTGTATTGTGGGACTCTATTGACTGGACCGATAAATATCGTTATAATACAAGTTTTACAGGATGGAATGAAGTTTACTGTTAAAAAGGAGTAAAATAAAAATCGGTCTACGGAACCGAAGGTTACCTGTTCGAATCAGATGGGGGGGGTATTATAAAGGCAATTAAATCGAAAGATTTTATTTCCTTTTTTTTATTTCCTTCTATTGTTTTTTCATTTCAATCGTCTATATTCATAGTTAAGTTACGGACAGCACTTGTTTCTGTTCAAAAAAATAATTTCCGAATAACAGGAAAGGAATTCTCCATGAAAAAGAAATTAACAGAGTATAATCATTTTTTGAATCTATTAAAGAAGTATCTTTTTTTAATCTTTTTTTTGATAGGAGCCGGTTTGATGATAATTGTTCCCGACGATTCGGTGTTTGCTGCCAGTAAACAGGACCAAAAAGTTCAATCACCCCAAACGCCGAAGACACAAAAAAATAACACAAAAAAACCCAAAAATACGTATACATTTAATCCCAATTCACAGAAACCGTTTGCAGCTTGTAATGACGCCGTTTCCAAGGGGAAACTCTACAAGGATGTTCTGGATTATCTCCTTCCTTGGACGCAAAATCCCGAGAATACTTCCCCCGATCTTGCAAAATGTATTACATTGACAACTAACTGTTATCGGCTATTAAATCGTACCGATGAAATCGATGCCTATCTGGAAAATTTGTGTAAAATCCATGCGAATCAATGGCAAGTTCTCCAAGAGGTTGCTGGCATTTATTTCGTCAACAATAATGGTGTTATTCAAGACGGAGTTTTCCATCGGGGAGGAGGGGGTAATGGTATATACGTATCAAGTATGCAACGTGACCATGTTCGTGCCATTCAATTAATGCTTCAAGCGCTTCCTCTCGTCGAAAAAGAACTGAAGAACTCGAAAAACGATGTAATTATTCAAGACCGTACATTTGAATTTTATCATACGTTCGCAAATTTCATTTATAGAGAAGTGTCCTGGAAACTTCAAACCCTAACGGATTATAAAACCCTTCCAGATTACGAAGAAAATGATCGGTATAATTACGGTACATCTTTTGCGCCGGTCAATAAAAACGGAAATCCCATTTACTATAATATTCCCCGCAGTTTTGAATCGGCCCAAAACAATGGTGAACGTTATCGTTGGCTTCAAGAGCAGGGGGTTAAAATCAATCCTTCCAAATATCGCAACCAATATCTGATGGAACGAGCTTCTTTTCTTCAAAAGCAGTTCGGAGTGAATACACTTCATGAATATCGATTTTTCTTCCAAAATGATCAGCGAACCAGTACAGATCTTCAAAAGGAAGAAGGAATCTGGAATCTCCATACACTCTCCGACGAGGAATGCATGGCCAAACTGGCGACGGGTCTTAAACGATTCACACCTCCATCCGATCAGAATTACATTTTACTTTACAAGGAGGTATTTCGATCAAATAATCAAAATGACCGATTACAGGCAGGTCAGAAGCTTGCCGAGGAATATCTTCATCGGCAGCAGTATGTCAAATCCACTGAAATTTTACGGGAGTTAATCAAGGGAGATTATGCTCCATCGATAATAAAATCACTTCAGGAGCAATTGAATCGAATCGAGGGTAACCTGGGCCAATTCGAGCCGTTTCCCGGGGCTGCCGCCGATACTCCCGTAAAAATCGGATGGAAATATCGAAATGGTAATTCCGTTACGTTTAAAGCCTATTTAATCGATATCCCAACGTTTACAAACGATATCATCAAAGCGATTAAAGAAGCGGAAAATACTCCGGTCAATTTGTCAGAAATCATCCAGAAAAAGTACGGAACGGATAGGGTTGAAAGTATCGGTTATTGTCTGATTCAACGCCCTGATCTTCGTGAAAAATATCTGAAAGCCAAAACAGCCGAATGGGTTGTCGATCTGAATCCCGCCAAGGACCATTTTCAAAAAATCACCTCGATTGAACTTCCCTTCTCGAAGCCGGGAGCCTATCTGCTCGAAGCAAAAATGAAGGATGGTAATAAAGATACCCTCGTCGTTTGGATTCAGGATACAGCCATTATTACACGTTCCCTGGAAAATGAAAACTATTTCGCCATTGTAGATGCGAAAACAGGCCAACCACTTGATAAAATGCGCCTGGAGTTCTTCGGATATAAAATGACAAAGATGGAAGAAGTGTCGGAAGATTCCGGTTCCCGTATCAAAAAAAATAAACCAATCAAATCGATCTGGAAGTATCGCGAATTTACTAAAGAGGCCAAGAATGGTGAAGTGAATCTAAAAAAAGATGATGCTCTGGAACTCTCTAAAATGAATTGGATTGTTATGGCAAAGGGAATGGACAATTCCAATCGATTTGCATTGTTGGGAGCGCGAACATACTGGTTCAGTACAAAAGAGGATCAGAATTATTCCACGACAAAAGCCTATTTTATTACAGATCGACCGGTTTACCGACCAGAACAGGAAGTCCATTATAAAATATGGGTGGGATACACACAATATGATATGCCAAATACCATAGAATGGGCTGGAAAAAAAGTTCATATCAGATTGAACAATCCGAAGGGAGAAGTGGTTCTTGAAAAAGACTGTATTCTGGATGAATTCGGAGGATTGAACGATTCTTTTAAACTGGAAAAAGGAATGCCGTTAGGCGAATGGTCCATTTCACTACAACAGGAAAAGAATGGAAATTGGCTTGGTTCTATTCAATTTCGAGTCGAGGAATATAAAAAACCGGAATATGAAGTTACCGTAGATGCTCCCAAAGATCCAATTCGACTCGGTGAAAAATTTAAAGTGGAGATTTCTGCCAAATACTATTTCGGAGCGCCCGTAACCAACGCTAAAGTCAAATATAAAGTAACTCGAACCACCCATAATATCAACTGGTATCCTGTTCGACCCTGGGACTGGTTCTATGGAAATGGATATTGGTGGTTCGCCCCAGATTATTCCTGGTATCCTGGTTGGCGGAACTGGGGATGCCCCGCACCTGTCATTAAATTCGTAAATCGTCCGTATTATAACTATCGTCCAAATGTTCCCGAAGTGATCGCGGAAGAAGAAGTCGATATCGGATCGGATGGTAAAGTTCAGGTGGAAGTTGATTCTTCCGTAGCGAAGACGATTTATCCCAACGACGATCAGAATTATACCATTACGGCGGAAGTCATCGATCAATCGCGGCGAACAATTGTCGGTGAAGGTTCCGTTAAAGTTGCCAAGGACGCATTTAAAGTCTATACATGGTTACATCGCGGTTTCTATCAGCCGAAGGACCAAATGAAGGTTTCGATTCAGACACGTCGAATCGATGAAAAACCGGTACCGGGTCAGGCGGTTGTTAAAATCTATCGTATCTCCTATAAAAAGGCGGAAAATAAAGTCGATCTTCAGCCGGTGGAAAAAGAAATCCATACAACCTCGACAATCATAGACAAGGAAGGAAAAGCCGATATTACATTATCGGCAGGAGATCCGGGAACCTATCGAATTTCCAGCATTGTTACCGACGATCAAGGACATTGCCAGGAAGGAGGACACCTCTTTACAATTCACGATTCCGGAACCGTTACGGATACCAAAAATGATTTTCGATTCAATCAACTGGAACTGATTACGGAAAAGGCAGAATATGTACCGAACGAAAAACTACGTCTTTTAGTCAATACGAACCAGAAGAATTCTACAGTTTTCCTGTTTTTACGCAGTGAAGGAAATACGGTCCATCGTCCGACTTTATTACGTCTCAATGGACAGACAAAGATCTTCGAACTGCCGATAGAACAGAAGGACGTTCCCAACTTCTTTATCGAGGCAATAACCGTTGCTAATGGCGAAATCTATACGGCCAGACGGGAAATCATCGTTCCTCCAGCCAGTCGGATCCTGAACGTCGACGTTCATCCTTCCAAGGAGAAATATCGGCCCGGCGAAAAGGCCCGGGCAGAACTGGAAGTAACAGATCTTCAAGGGAAGCCGGTCGTTGGTCAGATCGTTGTTTCGGTTTATGACAAATCGGTCGAATACGTTTCTGGAGGTTCCAATATCAATAATATTAAGGAATTCTTCTGGAAATGGCGCAGAAATTCCTGGTTACACTATATGTCCAATTTGAATGAACGTTCTACCAACCATATTATCCCCAATGAAGAGGAAATGTTTTTTACACCGTTGGGAATGTTCGATAATTTGATGTTTGGACAAGCTCATGATAAAAATTCTGCTGTGGATGAATTTCAGTTCGGTATAGCTGGTACTATGGGAAGTATGAGTGGCGGTGGTATGGGTGGTGATATGGGCTCTAGAAGCCTCGAGCAAACCTTTGCCAGGAATAATGACCAAATGGTAATGTATTCAAAAAGAAAAGGCGTGCCTGCCAGTGCTGCCGCGCCAATGTCGTTGATGGCAGAGGATCAAATGGACGCAGCCGCCAAACCGGAGTCTATGGAGTTCAGCTTGAGAAAGGAAAGAGGCAAAAGGACAGAGACTATGGTGGAAGCACAGGTCCGCAGTAATTTCACCGATACTGCCTATTGGAACGCCGTTCTTCAGACGAACAAACAGGGCAAGGCCTCAATTGAACTGGATATGCCGGATAATCTGACAACATGGAAGATTAAGGTCTGGACCTTAACCTCCGGAACCCGGGTCGGACAAGGAGAGACTGAAGTCATAACCAGTAAAGATCTGATCATTCGAATGCAGCGTCCACGATTCCTCGTTCAAAAAGATGAAGCGGTTTTAACGGCCAATATCCATAATTATCTCGACTCGAAAAAAGAAGTGGAAGTTTCGTTGGAACTACCAAAATCAAACGAAAACAGTTCACTAATATTACGAGACAACAAAACAGCCGTACGAAAAATTGAAATTCCTTCCCAAGGTGAAGCACGAGTTGACTGGAAGGTTCGAGCCGAAGCTGTAGGCGAGGTGGTTCTCCGTATGAAGGCATTAACAGACGAAGAATCGGACGCCGTAGAAGAAAAAATTAATGTTCTTGTTCATGGAATAGAGAAACAGGAAGCCGTATCCGGAATGATCGAGGCGCGAAAAGACACTGATAAACCGGCAATCGCCTCCTTTACCATGACAGTTCCCAAGGAACGCCGGGAAGAGGAGAGTCGCTTGACCGTTCGTTTTTCACCGACTCTGGCCGGGGCAATGCTTGATGCCATTCCCTATCTGGTCGCCTATCCCTACGGCTGTACGGAACAAACACTTAATCGATTTTTACCGACTGTTTTAACACAAAATGTACTCCGAAAGAGCGGTATTAATTTGACCGGGTTGGCGGAAAAACAGGTCAACTTGAATGCACAGGAATTAGGAGACTCCCAAAAACGTTCAGAGCAATGGAAACAGAAGGGGCGAAAACAGGAGGAACTGAATCCGGTCTTCGACGAAAAGAAGGTTCGGGACATGATTCGAGCTGGCGTCGAACGCCTGCAACAGATGCAGTGTGAAGACGGAGGATGGGGCTGGTTCAGTGGCTATGGCGAACATTCAACCCCCCATCTAACGGCACAGGTCGTTCATGGTTTACTTCTGGCTAAAATGGCGGAAGCGGAAATAGATGATAATATCATTGAACGCGGGAAACAATGGCTGATAGAATATCAGAAGAAAGCTGCGATTCTAATCTATCGGGGCGAAACATGGACCGACGAAGAAAAAGCCAAACGAAAACAGCCATGGAATTCGTCTGTGGATAACATGGACGCGTTCGTCTATCTCGTTCTAACAGAGGCCGGACTCCGATCTTCAAATGATAATGTTGTTCTGCCCAAAAATGAAAAAGACTTCGTCAAGAAGATCAATAACGTCGGCTATTGTCTTTCCTTTATGAAGGAACGACTCTGGACACAACGGGCAAACGTGTCATATTACGCCAATTCCCTTTATGCGTTGGCGCTCTGCAATGAAGGAATTGATGGCAATCGCAAGAGGATAGAGGACATGACCCATCTATTAGCGCAACATGTGAAAATGGATGACGAGAATCAATCCGCCTGGCTTGATTTGTCTGGATCCGGTTCCTGTTGGTGGTACTGGTATGGTGACAATATCGAAACACAGGCCAATTATCTTAAACTGCTCGTCCGACTCAATCCGAAGGATTCGACAGCACCTCGACTTGTTAAATATCTTCTAAACAATCGGAAGAACGCGACCTACTGGAATTCGACCCGGGACACCGCCGCCTGTTTGGAAGCTTTCTGTGAATATCTCAAGACAACCAATGAAATGACTGTGAATACGACCGTGGAAGTTCTCGTCAATGATAAAGTAGAAAAGAAGGTGGAAATAACACCCAATAATCTCTTTAGTATTGATAATACCTTGGAAATAGTTGGGAAAAAAGTCAAGACGGGTCCCCAAAAGATTACAATTCGCCATTCGGGATCCGGTCCTCTTTATTATAACGGCTATTTATCCAACTTCACCATGGAGGATCCGATTGTTAAGGCGGGTCTTGAGGTGAAGGTCGAACGCCGATATTATCTTCTGGAAGAAAATAAAGAGGCACGTGAAGAAGTAGAAGGTGGTCATGGTCAAGTTATTTCACAACGGGTTTCGAAGTTTAAAAAGACACCGTTGACATCACTCGCCGAGGTGAAGTCCGGTGCGCTGGTGGAAGTGGAACTTTTAATCACCAGTAAAAATGATTATGAATCCATTTTAATCGAAGACTATAAAGCGGCTGGATTCGAACCTGTAGAACTTCGCAGTGGCTATAATGGAAATTCTATGGGGGCCTATGTAGAATATCGCGATGAAAAGGTCTGTTTCTTCGTTTATCAACTGCAAAAAGGAAAACATTCCATGACCTATCGGCTTCGCGCGGAACAGCCGGGGAAATACTCCGCAATGCCAACCCGTATCTGGGGAATGTATGCTCCGGAACTTAAAGGTAACGCGGACGAATATAAATTCCAGATTAATGATTAGTCAACGTAATTTACCGTCAACATTCATTACGGGCTCTGCCCGTAACGTTGAACATAACTTGATATTCCAAAACGTGGAATATGTCTGCACAGCCAGATTATTTTCTGTCTATGTAGATTATTTTATTAACATAGGGTACTGTTCCGGAGGAGCAAAATTCCGGTAGTACCTCCTTCCTCGACCTGGCATTGGAAGATGTATGAAAAAAACACAATAGTTGTAACGTCAGTTTTCCCGGAGTTGTTACTTTATGTTCATTATTTTTAAAAATAGACATGTACTGTATCATAATAAAAAAGTAACCGTTCACGGATATAAAGTGAAACAATGGATATAAAGTGAAACAATGGATATAAAGTGAAACA
>CAYUAP010000179.1:0-8492 GCA_964442735.1 uncultured Planctomycetaceae bacterium
GACGTCGTACAGTATAGAAAAGTCTATTTTTCAAAACAGGCGAGACGCCTGTTTTGGAGGATGCGGACGAGACGTGCGCGCTCCCAGGGAATGCCGAAATTATAACGTCGTACAGTATAGAATCTCGCTATTATAGAATCTCGTCTTCAAAATACCCTCTACCATCTTGATTGGATATACTGTTCGTAACAATTTAACCTCCTTGCAGGGAATATGTTGAAAATAATAACATAATTCCGGCTTTTTCTAATTATCAGTTTTTAAAAGGCGCGGAGTATAACTTGAAAACAATCTTTAGGTGTCAATCTTTAGATGTCAATCGATTGAAAGCAGGTAAAGATCGAATACGTTTTCCCTGTCAGGACAGGGTATCCACGTTATTCCAGGGAAAACATTTTTTAATGATTTGCACCGATAATAATCAATATGGTTTCATATGGAGCGAGTGTTATCGATACTTCTTGTTCGTTGGTTACTTTAAGCGTTTCCTTTTTTCCGGAAACCGGATCGAGTTTAAGCCATGTTTCCGTTGGTTTAAAGGAGCCGTAATTTTTCAAACGTACTTTACCGGACCATGTATTTTTATCCGTATTGACCAGCGAAAAGATTCGCTGTTCCTGTCGTATAAAGGAACCGAGGACAATCATTTCCGAAGCAGGAGTAAAAGCGAGTCGCGGTCCTGTTATTTTACTGACAAGTTCTTCCATTTCTTTACAGGCCATTTCCTTGGTCACGTCATATCGTACAACAGGAAATACATTACGAACCCGTTGTTCAAGAGCGTTGTCCAGATACGCGTTTTTCGTCATAATCAGTCCCGAAAAATCGGAGAGTTTTCGAACAGTACGCGAATTGTTTTTTAGCCCGGACTCGTTATTGGCCAATTCAGTCAACGTCTGTGCGTCAACGACCAGGAACGGAATTTGCGTTTTGGATAAAGATGCTCCGGCGGCGCGCAGTGATTCGGCAGTATCGATACTTCGTGTCCCCAGTTTTCCCGTATTGATAGTACCGGCCATTGGAATATATTCTTCCTGCTCGACTTCAATGGGATAATAGAGTAACAGTGGTCGAACCAGTTCCGCTTTACGGAGAACGGCGTTCAAACGTCCAACGAAATCGCAATAGGCCCGATGGGTTACTTCCGTTCGATAGGGAAATTGTTTTCCGCCATTAATCGTATAATAAAGCGTAAATTCAGTAATTCCCCAAGATGCCATCACACCGGCGGCGGCACGCATTTCATCAATAGAGACGAGTCGTGGTTCCGCACTATTCCGTTGGATATGGTCACTAATTTCAGTCATAACCCGTCGTTGGCCGATAAAAAAGGCAGCGGAAACCGGAAGAGCATTTGTCATCCAATGCCATCGAATTTGAGAGTTAGGTACGGAATTGAGCAGATCCTGGCCGGGAATCTGAAATTCTTTTAAAACTTCGAGTTTATTACCGTCAACGGGAACGGAGAGTGCGAGGCCTTCCTCGCAGAGCGTATGTCCCGAAGCTAAAGGTCCTTTAGGATCCGATTCGCAATAGCGTCGAATTGTACCGAAATACGAATCGGCATTGAGTTGTCCGATCATGGACCAGAAATTTCTACGAACTTTTTTTGCATCGAGGGAATCGCCACCGAACAGCGCGTTTTTATCGAGTGCTATACCATATTTTTCATTGTAGAGCGAATCCAGACCGTTTCGCCAGACAACAGTTGGCAGGATTTTTTTCGACCAATCGAGAGGGTCGGCAATACGGTATTTTTCCCGATTTTCAGGGGTCATAATCGGTAGAAGTGAAAATCCCAGAAGGGTCGGTTCGTCGGTAAAGAAGGCTTCAATCTGATGATACAGATCGAGACCTAGTGAATCGCGCAGTTTTCGATGTGTTGTATCGAGAAAAGTTTCGGTCGCCTTGGGATCAAGTGGATTCGGATGACGTAAAGCCTGTCGAAGTGTATCCATTGATGCGAAGGTATATTCATAACTTTTACGAACCTCGAATGGATTGTTGGCACTCTTGTCATAGGCCAGTTCAAGACTTTCAAGGGACGGATCACGCTTGAGAACCGCCCCGCCCGCAGAAAGACTCGGCCAAGCCAGTTCGTCATAAAACCAGACCCGCATTCCGGCGGCACGTGCCGTCTTTATGTTTTTGACCGTAGACTTCCAATTCTCCTCGTTCTGAACATAACCATTCACGGAAGGAACGGCGACAACGACGCCCCCGAGTCCACAGGTATCGAGAAAATAGGTACATTTGTTTTCATCGATCGGCTGACCATGAATAATCTGTAATGGCCGATTCTCCAGTGTCGGAGCCTTCCATTCGGTTTCCGATGGAATAATCGGGTCTCCCGCCTGTGCCACTCTTCCCGTAAACAAGGCCAAAACGACCCATATAATGACGTATAGTTTCTTCATAATACATTCCTAATATCTTCTGTATTTCATTCCTGTCCAGGTCCGATTTCCTTTTACGAACACGACGACGGATCAATCTCTTTTATCCTTTCACTTTAGGATAATACACAATTGAATCCGAAAAAACCAGCCTGAATCCACCTTTAACTGATTTTACCAAACGAAACTGTCATTTACAAGAGAAGGATCTAATTTGTTTTATTTTTATTTTTATGGAGACAGGATCTTCCTTTCAATAAAAAATCCCTGTTAGTTTTACTAGTGGTTGCGAACACTTAAAAAACGGAGTTGACTGGAACGCGGAATCTCGTCCGCACTGCTGGGAAAACAGGCGTTTCGCCTGTTTTATTCCCCTGAATGAACTCCTAAATGAAAGTGTTGTCTATCACTAGCAGAAGAAAAGAGAATTACAATTCGTCTATTTTTTTTGGGCGATGGAAATAGCGAGAAAAGGCATATTCGGACGTTCCTGGACAGAGATATTTTTTGTTTCCGCCAAACGAATTAAATGTTTGAGATCGGGAAGATTACGATCTTTTACAAGTAATAGATGCCAATGACGACGTAACATGGCCCGTGTCGATTCACATATTCCTGGTTTGATTTCATTCATGGATTTAACATTGTATTCATGAAAGATGGTATCCAAAAAAGCGTTTCTCTCTCTATAGATCTCGTTTCGGTTTTCGCGGGAAAAATCATTCATGTTTTGTCGATTCAACATTCTGCCGGTATTTATTTTTGGAATTTTATCATACATTAGTTTTACCATGGAGAAAATTTCGTCCAGAAACCAGTTTGAGAGATCGAACGCCGCAAATTGGGAGAAAAACACACATCCATGAAAATCGTTTGGAGCATTACACAATTCGTTTAAGATTGTTCGACTGACAAGTCCGGAAATAGTGGAATTCATCATGGCACCTGGAATCAGGTAGTCGTCGGAAGACACAGAACAGTCAGTTTTTCCACAGAGGTCGGATAAAACATAGAGCTGACTCGAAATTTTCATACGATAATCTCTGTTATAATTCGATATATCCTGATGTAATTCATTGGCTATACTTCCTTTAGCCCCCCAACCGTCAATAAAAAAGATATCTTCCTGCTCCTGTCGGTCCAGAATGTAACGGAGCGCGTTTTCATCAATACCTCTATCTCGAATAATTGAAATGGAATAGTGACATGTTTTCCTCTGAAACAATTGATTAAGAGACCGTGAAAGGAGTGCCCCAACAGGAGTACCCGCACGAGCGAGTGAAACAAGGGCGATGGACCCTTCCGGCTTTTTATTGTTTATCATTTGCGCAAGAGCCAATAATTCGCCTGCCATACGAGGTCCGTTCCGTTTAATGGAATCAAAAAAATCACGATGCCAATTTTCGTCGGGAATATTTTCGCGCGATAATATTTGGCTGTAATGAAATTGTCCCGATTGTATCAGGAGTTCCTTTTCCTCTATAGAGATCTCCTTAATTATAATAGGTTTAAGTAATAGAATTGCGTCTTCCAGACGATAGGAACCTGAAAACATGTGTTTATTCCTCTTGAGATCTGATATTGGTCATATTGGATAATATATTGGCAATTTGAGAAAAGGCCGGATTCATACAGAAATCGCAAGCGGTCATAAACGGGACATCCGATAGACTATCGCCAATTCCCACACACAGAGTATTCTCGTCCCTGTTAAGGAGATATTGTTCCCGAACATAATGAAGGGCCTTGTCTTTACCGATTATTTTTGGAAGAATCGCTAAATGACTTCCATTCTGGTGAATGTAGAAATTTCCAGTATTTACGAGAGGGTGTAATAACTCTTCCTTAACGATATTATGGATTTGGTTGATTTTACAAACGTCATAGACATTTCGTGGAATTTTGTATTCCAAATAAAAAGAGACATTGAAATCCACGATAATTCGTGGTTTTAAAGGTAATTGATATTTTTCAATCAGGTCCTCCGACTTTATTTTAAGATCCTTGTAGAGGGACTTGAATGGAACAAGGGCGTCTTTTATAGAGCGAAGATAGGAAAAGTCAGGTTTTCCGTCGTAATCCAGGATAACTCCACCGAAGTTGAGAATTGCCATTTTCGAAGGAAAAGGAATTAGAACCCGTGAAAAAGAGTCATAATTACGTCCGGAGATTGGAATGACACACCCTGTCGAACAGAGTAACTCAAAAAAAATACGCTGTTTGGACGTTGAATAGGACAGAGGAGAACCATCACGAGCAACGGCAGCCACTTCCAGATCCGATTTTTGCTTGTCTGAAACATTCGTTTGAAACAAGGTATTATCCAAGTCGACAAAATAATAGATCATGGTTATTTAAAAAAGACAGGTTGAGCGTTAATTATTTCTGGAAGAGAATGGTTTTTTGGAAGAACAGGCGTTTCGTAACAAACAAGAACCTCGTCATAATCTTCTCGACGTAAATTGTAAATAAAATTATCGATATTTTCATTATAATTATCTTTAAATTGAATGACGTCAAAAATAGCGTCTTTTTTGTATAAAGGTGTTCTTGTCGTCGAATAAAAAGTCACTTCGTATCCCTGTTTTTCCCAAAATTGTGCATATAAAAAAGGAAGATAATTGAATTCACCGGTTCCCAGGACAAGGAGTTTTCCAGATTTCGGTAGAGAGGGCATGGAAGTCGGTCCCGATATTGTCAGTTGTTCCGAAGCCAGAGCCCCGAAACGCACATCCCCTTTTCGTCGGGAGATCCAGAGATCCATGGGCGTATCATTCCCTGTTGATTTCCATTCCGGGATATCCGGACAATTTTTATACGGATGAAAGACATATTCTCCTTCCAGTAAACTGACAAAAAGTACTTCACACTGAAATTCGTTTACAAGTTCTCGTTGACGTTCAAGGCCAAGCCAATTCGTTTGACAGAGAAAAATAATGCGTTGTATTTTAGGATTGATTTTTAAATAATCGACGATCAACGAAGAAGCAGTCTTTGCTGTGGTAAATTCATCGTCAATAATAACAAGCGTTTTGGCTCCGTCGAAAATTTCCTGTTCTTTTTCACCGTCAGGACGATAAAGATAATGTAATGGTGCGTGCGAATGTGCCTCCAAACATTGAAAAGCCAATTTTGAATTGAAACGATAACGCGTTGTTCGTAAAAGACAGATATTGTCCTGTATCGATGCCGTGACATTGTTGAAAACAGATTCGCCGAATCCTGTAGCGGCCTCCGCAAATGTAATAAATAAAGCAGGCAAACGCAACTCTTTTTCCAGAAGAAGAGACGCGAGCATTTCATGAACCAAACGCATTGTAGGAAGGTGTGAAGGAAGATGTTTTCCCAAACACTTGTTGACAAAATGAAATGGTCGTTTCATATTGGGACGGGCAGATACCGTGTAAATGGTATCTACTGGTAAAAGTGTGTGATAAATGAATAAATCCAAAATACCAGTAAATAATGGAAAACGTTGTTTTATAATGGTCAATCTGTACTTCCTGTTATATTTTACTATTTAACATGACCTTCCGGACCAATGTCCATCATGACATGTCCGTTACTGTAGCCAATTCTTTTTTCCGAACCACGCATACTGTACATTTCCAGAGCGACAATCTCCATAGCTCCAATAGCGGAGCCAAAAATAATTTCGCCAAAACAGAGTGTATAGCTATGTACATCGGCACTGGCATCCCGGGCATGAATTTCAATAACCTGTCTACCGTTTTTAATACGCACGAAAACACCGTACTGCTTAAAAGAGCCCGCTCCGTTTTCAAGTGCGGAATAGGAACTGACGGCCACGGACGCAATATCTTTATGCCATTTAATGGTAATCCGTTCCAATTCACCAGGAAGTTTGATGTCTCCACCATGTTTGACCGCCCCATCGGGAGTTGATAATGATTCATCCGCATTTGCCGCCCCGATATAAACCAAACGTCCGTCGTGATAGCGAACCAGCGCCTTGAGGTCGTAATCCTTGCCATTGGCGGTCCATCCGTTCTCGATAATAATCGGATCGCCTGTATCATTTTTAGTCAGGGAAACTTTTTCGCCCTTCTTTAATGATATTTTTTCCGTTTTCTGTTCCACAATGGGAGGTACTGTCGGTATTGTGGGGGCCTTGGGTTTGGAATAGGTACTTGAGTTATTGGTCAGTTCTGTTCCACCGTAGGTATGAAGTAACTCCCCTAATCCGCCGTTAAAACCACGGGCAACCGTCGCAATACGCCAGACATCTTTTTTATAGATTTCAATAGAAATAATTGCTTTTTCACTATGAAAATCACTTCCACTCAAAGTCATTTCCATAGCCGGGACATTATTTTGCTTAATGACAAGAGTATGGGAGGAGATCGTTTCCATTGTTCCGTTCCCATCGATACTAACGGTAAAAACAAGTTTGTTGATACCGGCCGGTAATTTGGATAAATTGATATTGAACAGAGCCCCATTCCCTTGTGAAGAATAACATATTTCACTATTGGGAGACTGTGGCTGATTATAGAAAACCATATAACGATCATCCGATAGTTTATCATTTATATCCACACCAAAACAACAGTAATCATAAACGGCACCACCGGAAATGTTCATCTGTACTAAAATATTATTATTCAGTTTGACGTACTTGTCAAGTTTATCTCTAAAACCTCGTTGAATATTCATGACATTCTTCTTTTAAAGACATTAAAATGATTTTTTATTAATATAGGGTATTTGCGAGGTGGAAATCATTCCGTCCCTGTATTGTAAAATGCCCGTGAATTTTATACTGGTTAACACTCCAGTATCCCCAGGCAATTACAACTTCACCTTTTCACGTAGCGAGTCACAGGGATACAGGAATTTCGGATTACCTACCGCCATAATTCGACGATAGAAAGGGGTTTGAAGACAAAAATCAGACATTAACACCGTAATTTTGGCAGAAGGCTTTTAGACCACCACTAAACCCACTGCCAATTGCATTGAATTTCCATTCGCCGTTATGACGGTAAAGTTCACCGACTGTTACAGCCGTTTCGGTAGAGAAATCCTCTCCTAAATCGTAGCGGATCATTTCTTCATTGGAACTTGCATCGACAATACGAATAAAAGCATTGTTTACTTGACCGAAATTCTGTTTTCTCGTTTCCGCATCGTAAATAATGACGGTAAAATCAATCTTCTCAATAGAGTCGGGAACAGCGTTCAAATCCACCTTGATCTGTTCGTCGTCGCCTTCTCCTTCACCGGTCTGATTGTCACCTGAATGTTCGACAGATCCGGAAGGATGCTTTAAATTACCGTAATAAACGAAATCCTGGTCACAGGTAACTTTACCATTTCCACCAAGTAGAAACACTGTGGCGTCAAGGTCAAAAGCCGAACCGCTATCGTACTTGTTGATATCCCAACCAAGTCCGACAATAATTTTGTTGAGTCCCGCATTACCCTTGGTTAAATCCACTTTTTGACCTTTACTTAAATTGATCGTCATTTTTTACCTTTAGTTTATCTTGTTTGTGTTGTTTGTATTATTGTAATTATTCACGGGCTACGCCGCCCATTTATTTTTCTTTTCCCTATATCTTCACTCTTCATAATAGTATAAAGAATAAATTTACAATCTCCCTGACAATAAAATCAAATTATTTTTTGGTACCATTCACGAACGATTTGAAACCACAGATAAACACAAATCGTCTGCCATAAAATACAATTTTTTATAATAACAAACTAACTGTGAAAATCAGTGTTATCTGTGGTTTCACTTTATATCCGTGAACGGTTACCCCTGTTGTAAAAAAAGGAAATAATTGTTTTTACTCGAATTTCATGCACCTTTTTGGCTATTTCCGGGCCAAAAACAACTGTTTCCTTTTCGCATTTTTATATTTTTCATGGACAATACAAAAACCCTCCAATAGTGTTAAAGCGTAAAATTTCTTCCGAACGGGTCAAAATTTATTTTTTTTTCCAAAAAAGCCTATATTTTCGACTTTTTTTCAGATGATCAAGCATTTTTACCCCCATAATCTCTAAAAATCTTTGTAATTATTCACGGGCTACGCCACCCGTTTACTAGTATTGTAATTAAAACAT
>CAYUAP010000180.1:0-8433 GCA_964442735.1 uncultured Planctomycetaceae bacterium
GTTAAAACTTTATGTTTTTTGGAATAGAGGCTAAACAGACGAGACGCCTGTTTCGTGGAGATGCGGACGAGACATTCGCGTTCCAGTCAACTCCGTTTTTTAAGTGTTCACAACCACGAGAGACCATGTTTTTATGTTTATCCTTAAAATTTATATTGTGGTGAATCGTCGAAGATACCGCCCCCTTGTTGGAAGAAATCATCTTCCGTCTGAAATAGCCCGTCTTTTTGTTGCACCCAGGAAGCATTTGGATTCGGGAGGTCCTTGCACATTTCATCCCAATGAAGATAATTTTGATTTCCGTTACTCTCAAGGAGTCCGGTTCCCATGCCTGGAAAAGGAGCTAGACGAGCGGCAATGTTTTTATTCCAATCAACCAAAATCGGATGAACTGTCAGATCGGCGCAAAAACATGGAACGTTTCGTTGATAGGCAGCTTTCGCCATTAACATGGACATACTCAATGTTTTTGCAGCAGGTTTCAGGGCAATCGCTTTATATCCACGATCCATTCGCTCGATAGCATCTTCCGGAGTATGGGCGCTTTCATCTGCGGCCAGACAGACCGGCAGGTCGTCGACTCGAATATCCGCCTCTTCCGGAAAAGGCTCCTCGACAATGGCAATTTGATCCATCATTCCGATTTTCTTCGCATGTTCCAGAAGTCGAACGAGAGTCTCCTTTTTTTCATATCGACCGTTAGCGTCGAAATACCAAGGAAGCCGTCCGTCGGTGGTATGCGGAGTTCGCATGGACCCAATCGTTTCCTGAATCTCCGTCAGACGAGCCATGTCCTTGGCTAACATCTCTTCCTGGGTACCCGGCTGGCCGATTTTGATTTTCATCACAAAATAACCATGGGCAACAACGTTCTGAATCTCTGCTACAGGTACATTATAGGAGATTAACGGAATCGCAGCCACCCGTCGATTGCGATGGGAGAGTGCCGCCCGACAGGAATCCGGAATCAATTCATCAAAAGAATGGCATTTGTTTTCCCGATAATACAAGACCCAGAGCGCATTATCAACCGGAACAAGCGCGTTTAAGGTAAAAGTCTTCCGAAGATTGGCCCTTCCTGTAATCCGACAGGCATAGTCGTGAACCTCCCCAAATATCTCTTGTAAAAGAAGAAGTGGCGTCTGAAATGTTCGCCCTTCCAGAAGATGGAGTGCAAATCGACTGACATCATCCATCATTTTGGAAGATTCTTTTTCACTATGGGCGGCAAAAACAGAGGCATCACTCCACAGTACATTTTGCGTTCCCCAGCCCCCTCCATGGTTATTCGCACTTTCAATCCGTACGATTGTCTGCCCTATTTCTGTTAAATGGCCTCCTTTAAAACCGAACGGTCGAATCAACGGCTCCGCTTTAAATGAATGAAATGTCTTGGTTACAGTTATGGTATTTGGAACAGTCATTTTTTCTCCAGTCATTTTTTCTCCAGTTGATCTATACTGCACTTTCCATGGTTTTTACCAGAGGAAAAATTTTTTGATAAATTGATATAGGAAAAAAGAGACTCGGTTTATTATAGTTTGAGTTACAACAAAGAACACCCACACCCAAAGGAGTCTCAAGAGGTACAATAATCAGCATGAAAGCGATCCATTGGATCCATATATCTATTATAGCGATGGCGAACGCATTGTACAAGCCCAATCGGGCCTTGGTTTGAGGAAATAATTTTCGGGACACGCTGGCATATTTGACCACTGGCATATTTGACCACTGGCATATTTGACCACTGGCATATTTGACCGCTGCATCGTGAATTTGGAGGTGAACGAGACGTCTCCCGGAAATACCGAATTGATAACGTCCCACAGGATATAAACTCCGATTACTTCACATCTTTTCCCCAGGCTTCCAATTCCCGGATACCATTGTCTTCCAAGGGGAATTCTTCACCGAAATTGGTTAGCTTGATCCAGGTACAATGTGTTTTTGGAATAGCGAACTCCTGCGGATCACACGTTGCTTTTAATTTGATATCGATTTTTTCTCCACCGGAAAATTCCAGGGTTGCTCTCGTCCATGTCTTTTTTTGCTCCTTGTTCAAATTCAGAACGAGAACAATTTTTTCCAATTCGACCTGACGGCCAAATTCAAGTCGGAGCCAGACATCGGTACGTCGGGCAGGACGCCAATAGTCATTGTTTCCACGATTGCCATCGATTGCCCTAATTGGAGAAAATTCCGGTCGATATCGATACCATGAATTCGATACGACTTGTGGATAATTACGTAAAGAACAGGTATATGCGTCGGTATTAACTGCTAAATTACGTACCGGATTTCCCTGAACATTACTCCCTCCGCGTGCATTGAGTCCTTCTGCCATACCGAATATCGGGACCGTTTCCGCTAATTGATCGTACTGTTCGACAAACTTCTTCTGAATCTCTTGACCGCCGAATGTAAATTGATGAAGTTCCGGGGGCTGTATTGTTTTTTTCTGATTTGTATAACGGAGGTAGTCTGCAATCCACTCGACTTCAAGTTCCGCCTCCTTGAGACGTTTCGCTTCAAAGTAAAGATAGATCTGACGCATTTTATCACGATAGACATACCATGGAGTCAGTCCGGAATGAATATGATGCAGTAATTTATCCCAATTATTCAATTCCATCCAGGAGCCGGAATAGGGAACATTGAGGTCGATCCAGCAGGCAATCGTATTTTTCTCTTTTTCGGTTAACTGAACGTTATAATGGGAAGGTTCCAGATACTTCATTAGCGGACTGGAAACAGAACCATAGGAATAGGGGGGAAGCATGCCACAAACGGAAGAGACATGAAGCCAGTTAATAATTCCTTTACCGTCGTATTCGTTACTGGCGTAGCCTGATTGGTTTGGTTGCGGAATATTAGCGGCGTTTCCTTTAAAATAAGCGAGATAAACCGAATCGTATTTGGCATGGGCAATATCGGTTTGTGCACCATCGGGAATTTTCGCGTTATAACCGAAATCTGTTAAATTTATATACGATTCACTGAAGATACGTCCTGGTGTTCCCTGGGTCGTTCCATGACCATAGGATCGTTTCGCGATTCGCCATTTTGTCCGATTATAAATTTCATCGTTTGTGACCGGTCGTTCATTTCCTAAAAGATTTAGAGGCACGTCTTTTTTCGCCGGATTACTCGAGCCTGCATGACAGCAGATACAATGATTATCCCAAATGGGCTGTACTTCACGAGTGTAACTGAAACCGGTCGGAACATCCATTGCCTGAGGCGCGTTAGTGCCGAGATATTTCATGGCCTTTTTTTCGGATTCGGTTAGAAAACGCACCATCTCCTGAACCGGTTCATCACCCGGTACGAAAAAGGGAACTATCTTTTGCGGTTTTTTCGCGGATGCTTCCGAAACGGCTTTTTCACCCTGAAAGGTACTGTTTTTATCTTCATGACATCCGATACAGGCGAACGTTTCGCCGGGCAGTACCATTGTCCAGCTTCGCATATTTTGGACCATGAATCCCTTTTCGTCGAGCATCTGGAAGTAAACTGGAACGCGAGACGGACATTCAAAATAGCAACTGCCGTCTTTTTCGACGTCAACGGTTCCCAAAACATGTTTAACATCGTAACTGCCGTTGTTAATGGCACATGGAGACGTTTCATGGCCCCCCCAAGGATGAAGTCCCAAAGCAACGGTTCCTTTGGCCCGATAATCAAGTGCGACGATACGCATTTTTTTTATGGTTCCGGGCGCGATTCCTTTACTGCCAGGTCCAAAATAGACGTTTTGAACGTAAAACAGACCGGTCGTCTTTTGTTCATCCACGGAAGAAATACGTAACGATGGCTTGACTCGCTCTCCTAATGTTACCACTTGTCCCACCGAGATGATCGGATCGAAAACAAGCAGTTCACGACGACCAGAACGATCCATCCAATAGATTCCAAAGGGCATATTTCCCTGTTTACCATCTTTGATTCCCTTCAGACCACGAATCGATCCCCCTTCCGGAGAATAACTAACGAGTAAATTGTCTTCGTCCAAAGGATAGGGATATTGAAACTGTTCGCCCTGGGTACCATGGGTAATATCCCCCGCTGTCCCTTGGCCTTCCATGTTGTCCATGGGTCGGTCTGGCGCCAGATAACGAACTCCGAGGCCCGCGTTTGTTCCTTCGGTACGATTGATTTCGATTAGTTTTCCGCGCTGGTCTATATGATGAGCACCGGCAATGGCCATGATTTTTGACGATTCCGGAATGGCTCGCGCATGTAGTATCGCAGCTGGATATTGTGAATTATTTCCGTAGAACTCCGTCTGATTGGTTCCATCGGCATTCATAACAAACAGACTGTGCAGATAACCGGCATGTCGATCGGAATATTCCCAACGTGTATAGATAACGCGTCCGTCGTTGGTAACGTGTGGAAAAACGGTATGGCCATGGTCCAATCCGAGGCGGCGGATATATCGTCCCTGAGGATCACAGGTATAAAGATTACAAACGCTGGACCACCAGCAAGGAGCGGAAAAATTGCATCGGGTCGAGGTAAAGATAATATTACCGTCGGGCAGCCAGTCGGGATCCATATCGGCAACACCAGCTCCGAACGTAATTTGAGTCGTTTTTTTCGTTGCGATATCCATGGTATAAAGATGGAAATCGTCTGTACCGTTATGATCCGTTTTTCGCATGGAGAAAATCAACGTTTTTCCGTCCCAGGAAACACTGGGATCTCGTATAACACCAGTGGGACAATCCAATAAAATATCGGTTTTAACGGACCCGTCCTGATTTATATGGAGTGTACACAAACTGGAACCCATTCGATAATCGGCTCCGACTTCCCGGAAAATGGCGTCGGTCAAATGATCAGACATGGCAAACATGGCCTGACAGTCGCCAAATACAAAATGCCGGGCAAAAATATAATCACGAGAAGTGTCTTCAAAATAGGAGAGCCGCGCCTTTCGTCGTTCCTGACAGGCAGAAAGATATAGCTCCTTCCAAGCAGGATCCTTGCCCGGAACCGAACCTGTCAGTAATTCGGTCATTTTTTTCCGATAAATATCCGTCGATTGACCGCTTGCATCCAATTCGGTCAGGACTCGGACTACCATTCCTTCTTCCCGTTTATTGGAATTGGAACTGGTAAAACAGTCGTCGATTTTCAACGTTTGTGTATCCTGATACATCCAGTCCCGAACCAATCTCGATTCCGGATAGGGGACCGTCATCCGATTGTCAATATCTTTTTGGGAAAAAGATTGTCCATAAAGGAACGTCGTCATTTCTCCCGATATTCCCCCTCCTGATATTATCGCCAAAACAATCAATAGTACCCTGATAATTTGAATCTTCATCATTTTTGTATGCCTTTATTTATATTGTACGTTTACCGAATTTATGACAGAAAATGTTTTTATTATGAGTAGTTCGTAATTTTTTGAAACCATGAATAAAAACGGCATTTTTATTCATGGTCCAAACAGGTGGGGACGTCTGTTTGGAGTATGCGGACGAGACGTCCACGTTTCAGTCCTGTCTTCACCAAGTAGTAATTACGAATAATGATTATACTCATTCCATTTGAATTTTCCGGCTCTTGTTGGTGCAAGTCCGGCAACGACGGGCAGTTTATTGAGGCCGAAGACAGTCGCCCCTCCCGGCTTCGGCATAAATAAAAATTATTATCTCCCAAGCTACGGACTGAAAGTCCTATCACTTGGGAGTTTAGTTGACCTTAAAATTATCGTCGCTACTTAAGGGACGGTCTTTGTCTTGTAGCCGGATATACTCCGCGATTACATCGTCCGTTACCGTTCCTGAACTGGCGACAAAGTATTTCCTTGTCCACAGATGCCTTCTCCAATACATCTTTTTTAGATGCCGGAACTCCATCATGAGCTTGCGGGATGTACGCCCTTCACCAATTGGATCAATTTACTTGGTGAAAGATTCGGAGGACACGATAGTAATACATGTACATGATCCTTGCAAACAGCTCCTTGAAGTATTTCCACTTCTTTCTGCTGGCATATTTGACGTATCAAGTCACGTAATCGTGTACCGACTTCACCTGCCAATATACCCTTGCGATATTTCGTTACCCAGACATAGTGATACTTCAGGCTAAAACGACAATGAGAACTTAAACGATAATTATTTTCCATAATTACCTATTATATCATTTAAAATTACAACCTGAAGGGACCATCTGAAAGATGGGGGTTTTAGACCCATTGGTTCTAAAATAAAAATTTCCAACTGGTAAAATATTATTATTGGTATTTCCCAAAACGAATCAGAATTTTACATGGTTTTACCTGGAATCATTTTATCGATAATAATTCGGACGGCAGAACCAATATCAAAATCTTCAGAAATGGATTTATTATCAACTGTAAGAGTCAAGGGTGTTTTTTCACGGTCAGTATACTTCAATTCGACCAAGGAATATACAATAATCGGAGGACGTTTGGAGAGAGGCGTATCTTCGGAAACATCTTCTCCTTTCGTTTCCGTTTTTCCCAAGAGGACTTTATATTTTCCGGACGGTACTCCCTTGAATTGACCGTAGGTTACCAGTTTAGCACATCCTGAATTATCGGTTAATCCGGCACTTGGCCATTTTTCAAGTATTTTTTCCTCCGGCAGAAGTGTAACAGAAACTCCGGTAGCCGGTTTCCCATCCTGCTTTAAGGTGATTGAACAAGGATATAATTTTGGCAAATCGGCAGGTCGTTTGGCTCTATCACACCCCACGGTGAAACAAACTGAACCAATTGCAAATAATATAAAAATGTATAAATGGAGTTGCTTCACGATAGTACTCTTTCTTCTATTTATAGTGTAACAGTTTCATTGCCGTTAATAGAACCCATTGCTCCCCAAACCCCGTAGGGACTTTTACCATTGTAGTAAACAGATAGATCTTGATAGGAGTTCACTCCACCGCAATCAATTGTATCGGAAATGAATCGGACGGACCCATCAACCATGGTAACATTTACGCCTCCGGCATGATAACTGCTTGCGGACCAGATTCCCCAATATTCTTGTGCCATATCACCGGGAACCCTGGCACAGGAAGGTGAATTCGGAGGAAGTATGGTACAAAAGGCACCAATACCCGCATGTCCGTTTCCCCAGATTCGTCCGCGACAGCTTCTTGTGGGAGATTGTATTTGATTCGGATCCGTTGTACTTCGCATATTTAAACAGTCAGCTGCCAATATGTCCCAAGCATCATTCTTCATTCCATTAGGAGGACGGCTGGTAACTCCTCCTTTAAGAGCAGTGGGACCGGGCCGTGTTCCAAGTTTATCCATCCAAGGTGAGGTCACAGCTTCACTGGCGGCGATACTGTTGGAGGTTCCATCCATGACTGCCGCCATGGGATGCCATACATTTTGAAAGAACAATGCTCGATTATTAACCTGACTTGAGGTTGTTCCCAAGGTGGCGTTATCACCATAGGGACCTGTTAATAAAGGATAATTATTTTCCGCAGATACATCTCCAACGGAAAACATTACATTGCATCCTGCAGATCTGTGTCCTGAAATACCTGTGATAACTTGATTATTGGGGTCCGAGGGACAGCTTAACGCTGTTATAAACAATGTTGTAAACAATGGATCCAGACTTTCATCTGGTGGAAGACCCGGATGTTTTTTTTGTGCGATTGTTATCGTATCATAGGCGGCAGATTGTTCCATGAAAGGACATAGTGAAATCATTCCACCGTTGTAATGATAACCATGATGATAGGTTGAACGACTTGGAAATGAATTATATGTATCATGGTAATTATGCAAGGCAATTCCAAATTGTTTCATACTGTTCGAACACTGCATTCGACGTGCGGCTTCTCGTGCTGCCTGTACCGCTGGTAGTAATAACGCAATCAGAATACCAATAATGGCAATTACCACGAGCAATTCAACTAAAGTAAAACCTTGACGTTTCATCAAAATTTCTCCTTTTGAAATATATTTGTTAAAAATAACAGAAAATCAGACTACTTGTTTCCATTTCGGAATTTAATTCTGGAATATTAAACATAGTGAACTATACTGTGGGACGTTATCAATTCGGTATTTTCCGGGTACGTGAACGTTTCGTCCGCATCCTTCCAAACAGGCATCCCCTGTGTTTGGAAAATGAAACTTTTAAACACCTTGAAGATTATAGAACTTGTAACCGTTCATGGATATTAAGTGAAACCAAGGATAATACTGATTTTCACGGATAGTTATTTGGCAAAAACTTTTTTATAATAAAATTATTTATTATCATAGATAAAAATGTTTCGTTTGTTATTGTAAAATATTGTATTTTACGGCAGACTATCTGTGTTTATTCGTGATATCCGTTGTTCCAAAATCGTTCGTGAATGGTTATTAGTGGTAGACAACACTTTCATTTAGGAGTTCATTCAGGGGAATAAAACAGGCGA
>CAYUAP010000181.1:0-8269 GCA_964442735.1 uncultured Planctomycetaceae bacterium
ATAACAAACGAAACATTTTTATCTATCATAATAAATAATTTTATCATAAAAAAGTTTGTTTGCCAAAAAACTTTCTGTGAAAATCAGTGTTATCGGCGGTTTCGCTTTATATCCATGAACGGCTACTCATTTTCAATCTGCTTCAAATAATCAAGTAAAGCCTCCTTTCTGTTGTCCCGGAGAATAAAATCATCCATATATCGAACGTAAACACGACAAGGGAGATATTCTAGAACGAAATGATCCAGGACACCGAGATATCGACGACAAAGGGCCGCTGACTTTCAACAATCCGGTTTTCAATTCGTACCCGGTCCAAAACATTTACACCTTGCAAGTAATTTTGCCAGCGGACACAAAAGTCGGACCCTTGGACAATTCGTACCTGCGCCACAACTTCAACCGTACAAGTGACCTTGCGTTGTGTGACGACCTCCCACACAAGTGTAGACTCAATGGGATTCGTGGTCAGTTGAAGGAGTACAGGCCCGGAGAGATTCCTGCCAAGCTGGTCCAGATCGGCAATCTGTTTAAACCGGCCGTCCGCGTATAACCAGGAACTGGTCTACAGATCCGCAAGAAACGCGTGTAACTCCCGCTTCCCACGGTCGTAAAGAATCCCACGCTGAAATCCCCCTTCATATCGTTTCGCGATTATTCGTATTGTCATAATAGGACCTTTTTTGATTATATTGTTCTTTTTTGATTACGCTGTCTTCCTGATTGCATTATCTTTTCTGATTCGGTTTTACGTTCGTACTGACAAAAAAACAGACTTAACAAAAAAACAGACCTGACGATGTACAGACGTGACAAAGTGCAGATCTGACAAAAAAACAGACCTGTTGTCGTTGACTTTTAAAATCATGACCGAATACCACTCTGTCTTCTCGCCGCTTACGCGGCAAATTTGGGCAAGGGGGCTAGCCCCCTTGCATCCCCCATGGTATTCCTGCTTCTCGTCTATGAGACCGCGATTAGGGCGAGCACTCCCGTCGCCTTGCCCCGACTCCGTGCGGGGCTGCGCGCGCCGTACGTGCCTGCCCTAATCCCGGTCTTCCTGCTCTCTTGCTCTCCCTTTTAGCGTGTTGAACTCAACGCGAGGCGGAAGCCCAGGTAGTAGTACCGGACGCCCGGATCGTACCTGAACCGGTAAGCCGACCGGCAGAACCCGGCGCCGTCGCACCAGCACCCGCCACGAGTGACCCGGGACGCGGCCCCACTCGGACCCGTTGGGTCCGTTACGGCGTCACTCGGATAATCTCCATAACAATCCTGACACCATTCCAATACATTACCGTGCATATCATACAATCCCCACGCGTTTGCCTGCTTTGTCTTCACTTCATGTGTTCGGCTTCCGCTATTACCACTATACCAGCCCATGTTTTCCAGATACCCTGTACCACCATATGCCCCCGTACTACCCGCACGGCATGCGTATTCCCACTCCGCTTCACTCGGAAGTCGAAATTGGAGCCCATTGCTTTGACTATTCAACTTTTCTATAAACTCCTGACTATCGTTCCAACTCACCTGTCCCACTGGCAGATTCGGTACCTTGAAACGGCTCGGGTTATTTCGCCAAAAGAGAAAGCTCATCACACTCTCCCACATCGCCTGCGTTACGGGTGTCTCCAACATCCAAAAACCTCGTGTCATGGTTACCTTATGTAGTCTTTCTCTATCTTCCCGCTCTTTTTCTGATTGCGGACTCCCCATCATAAACGTTCCGGCAGGACACCAGCGAAACGCATATTCTACACCCTTGATCGTTACCGTTTTTGACTCTCCTGCCTTTACTCCATCTCCCCTCTCGCGTACAAGACGCTCCCGTTCCGCCTGTTCTCGCGCAAGTCGATTTTGTTCTTCCCGTACAACCGGACGATCATTCTTCCAACGCCTTTCCGCAAGCGACCAAAGACTATCCTCTTGCCAACCAAGACCGTATTGCTCCAGGACCGGGAGTTTTGGAACAAGTTCCTCATAGGGAATCAGTGCATTATATACATCGTAACCGGTACAACTTGAAAGAACCGTATCAACGACTTCCACGCAAAATCGCTTCGATTCCTCTTGATATTCTGTTTTGGTTTTTGTCGTCTGTTCCTGTAAACCGGTTATTACATTCGTCTGTTTTTGGGTTATTTCACGTTTCGCTTTCGACAACACCTCTTCGGCGGCAAGTCTCTTTTGCTCCCAAAGTACTGTCATGATAAAAGCGGACACGGACAACTCTTTCGGACGCAGGGACATAAACGTGGTGGGAGCTGCTTTCGGGTTTTTACGAATGGACTCCGCTAACGATTCACTGTCACTTGACGAAAGACCACTCCAGTTCAGATCCCGATCCCGCGTGATTCTGTTAAATTGAGCCTGTGCTTGCTTGAGCACCGTTTGGGCCGGGACCAACGCCGGATGTTCTCCTGATTCCAAGCCTGATATCGCACGTTGTATTTCCAATAGTTCCGATTCCATTCGCCGCAATGTCTGTGGTACCTTGGGAAGCCGTATTTGCCCCATTTTTTCCAAGGTCGGCTCTTGCGATTCAGGTGTGGATATGTTTTCAATCGAAAGCCGGATATCCTCTATTTGATAATCCTTGATTTCAATTTGCGTTACATCTTCCGGTGTTATTACCAGTTTCGGTCCACCTAAAAGTGGTGATGATTTTCCGTGACCAAGCAGGATATCGCCACTCCCTTCAAAACGGAACGTCGGTGTCTGCTCTTTGTTCATTCGCATGGTCGTTCGAGTTATCTGATCGGAAAGGTAGGATGATATGCCGGTGTAGGTGTGTATCCCCTTTTCTAACGCATCCAACAAATGTGCCGTAAAGATGCCATGATGCCGATCGTCCCATTCATATGCCCGCTGGCCCACCGAACATGCGTTCATGACTCCAAAACGCGGCTCCTGTCGGATTTCGAATTGTTTTTTCTCCCTCGACGCGCGGATATCGCGGGAGTGTACACGGTTCATTTCCTCGTTATCACGATCCGTCCACGCTGTCGCGATTCCTCGTCCCGGATAATTCTGACAGCAGTCCAATATTAAAAGTGTATTCGACGCCCCCGTTTGAACAAGATCGTTCTGGAGCGTCTCCAATGAAACTGCCGTGCGCGCAAGTTCATTTTCCAACGTGTCCACCGCGCAAAGATAACGTTTGCCGTCCGATCCCGTAAATCCATGGCCCCAAAATCCGACGATTAAAAGATCAAAATTCGTTCTCATATCGCGGATCTGGCGCATACGCCGCTCCACAAGACTCCGTGTCGGAAGCGATGTTACATCCGCGCCTGTCCGTAACAGGAAAATATCGTCTTCGCAAAAACCACAATAATCCTGCAACGCTTGGGAAAAGTCCACTGCATCCTGTTCCGCATAATTCACACTGCCAATATTCTGATATTGGTTGATTCCAATTAAAAACGCTATCTGTTTCATGATATTACCTCATACTACCTCATATTACCTCGAATCTCTGTTTATTCATGAAGCTTAAAGGCAATTCGCCTTCTCTGCGGAATCTGAATTCGTTAAGGGTTCCGACAAAGTTGTTGAAGACTTTTCGTCAACTTGTGGTGTGTCGTCTTTCCGTACCGCGTTAATTTCGCCATGGAGTTCCGCCAGACGTGTGGCAACGTCCATTTCTTCACGGTCTGTTGGGTTATATCCTGTTCTCTCCAGATCGCGAAGTACCCGATCCTGCTCTCGCATGTCTTTGACCTGTATCGATAGTTCGACGATCAATTCATCCAAATCAACTTCCTGATCCGGACTGCGAAGGGCCTGAATGAGTTCTTCCAACTTTCCGATAATCATATTGCCCGATTCAATACTTCGAAGAACAATATCACGCTTTCCTTTCGACTGATCGATCTTCTTAAGAAGGACTTCGATTTCGCGTCCCACAATTTTTCGTGTTTCGCCATGAGACGATTCCATCTCTTTTTCCTTCGCAAGAACAAGTGTTTCTTCTTGAGCAATTTCCTTCTTGTACTTCTCAAGATCGTCGTATGCGTTGCGAATCTTCTGTTCCTGTTTCTTCTTCAGTGTCTCATATTTCTCAACCTCTTTCGCCTTAAGTTGCCCTTCCGACTTCCATATCCCCAACAATTCCATCAGCCATTGGAATAAACCCGCCATCACTGTTCTGTTCCGTGTTAAAGTGCCATCTGTCATCTAAATTCGGGACACGTTTCCTTATCCCGGGTGTCTATCTCCTGTATTATTTATATTATCCATAATTATTTATTAATATCAACAGAAAAATATGAAAAAATCCAAAATATTTTTATCAAACAGAGATTTCATTGATAAATTGGGTTGTATGGACAATATATTTATGTCGTAATATTTATCGCATAATATTTATGGCATAATATTTGTGTCATAAAGAAGAGTATATTAACAAGTTTGTACCCTTTCCCTCAACAGTACGGACCATTACCACTTGAAGAATGTCGCCCTTCTTTTTTGTCGGAGCGCAATGGGAGAGGCTTTCGTCTTCAATGAGAATACGCGGTTCCATTCGTGGACGAATCTTTTAGCCCCGCCAGGTCAGTTTTAGTCGCTGTGATTTCGCCATGTCGGAAGATTACTCCTTTTCCAATTGCATTTGCAGGATTTCTTTCTGTCGCTCTATTTCCGAACGAAGTTCCTCTTCAGAAGGAAGATAAAGTTTGTATTTCGCCGCAAAAATTTGTTCGTTTCCTTTGAGTATGGAATATCGGGCAATATCCTGATCCGTTTCCGAACAAAGGACAATGCCAAGAGTCGGATTATCGCCTTCGGAACAAATGGTTTCGTCGTACATTCGAACGTACATGTCCATTTGTCCGACGTCCTGATGGGTAATTCGTTCCGTTTTCAGGTCTATCAGAACAAAACATTTGAGGATGAAGTTATAGAAAACAAGATCGATAAAATAGTTTCGGGCTTCCGTTCGAACGAGTTTTTGTCTTTCGACAAACGCATAGCCCTTCCCCAATTCCAGAATAAAGCGTTGCAGATTATTGATTATCGCTTTTTCCAAAATATCTTCTGTTGCACCAAGATTATCCGGCAGAGCAAGGAACTCCAAAACAGCCGGGTTCTTGATGAACGCGTATTTGTCCCGTTGATATTCGGAAGTCTTTTCGAGCATTTCCCGTTCAACCGGTTCTTTGACCTGCGACATGAGAAGACGCTCGTAGTACTGCGTCGAAATATTGCGATCCAGTGTTCGAATACTCCAGTGATTTTCCGCCGCCTCGCGAAGATACCAGAATCGGGCCTTTGGATTGGTTATTCGCATTATTTTGCGATAATGAGACCAACTCAAACTTCCAAGGAATGGGATACTTGTCTGCGTTTCAGAAAAGGCACACAGTGTGCGCCCTTTTTCATCTTCTCCAACTTCTGTTTGTGAAATGGCAGGGAGTTGAAATGTTATATAGAAATAACGGAAATATTTCAATGTTGTAACCGAAAAGCCTCGTCCAAATTTTTCCGTTAGATCTCTGGCAAGATTTTTTATGAGAAATTCCCCATATTCTGCCCGATCTTCTCCTTTTTGTTCCTGCTCGACAATTCGTTTTCCAATGAGCCAATAGGCTTCGACCATTGCTGTATTAATGGCAGTATAAGCGCGATTTCGAGCCGTTTCGATAATCAGCCTTATTTCCGACAGAAACCTGTCGTCATTGGTATCAACCACCTCTTTGGTCTGATTAATCTGATTACTACGAATGGAGTTTTTGCTTTTTGTCATTTGTTTCCCGATTTATTTCGTTCTTCTCGTTATTTCGTTCTTCTCGTTATTTTGTCTATTTCTCTCATCACAGGCGAAAGTTTTCCGGTCTCTGTGTCGGTCGTTTCGTTCGGAAACGTTATGGAATCCAAACTATTCTCTATTATACTGTTTTTTAAGGCCACATTCAATAATAAAGACCGGTAAAACTGAATATTTTGTTCCGGAAAGCTGATTTCGAAGTTGTTCGACCAAATTCTCTTGTTGGACTCGAAATTCGTCCTTAATACGGTGCAAACATATCGTCCAAATCGTCTTGGGCGAAGACTTCACTTTCCAGAGAGGTTTTTAACATCTTTTGGCACCAAGGACTTTCGTCCGATTCTCCCAACAGGTCAAAATTGTCGTCCCAAAGAGACTCCAATGCCCTTGCTCTTGCCGTTACAGGGTTGAGTCCTGTGGCGGCCATCGGTTGATATTGCGACACTTTCAACGAAATGTTTGTTTAGGAATCAATCTTTGCGGATCGCAACAGAGTGTCACCCAACGATTCCGGATTGCTCTTTTGATCCAAAAGCAACGCCGCCGCCAAAATCGAATCGGAAACGGAACTGGCAGTCGGAACCACAACGTTTCGCAAAAGCTCTTCTGTCTTCGTGGCAATTGCGACGAATTCCTCTATCCAGCAGGTTCGATTCGTCGAGCCATAGTTGGCTATAATGAATAAAAATTAGAGCGAAGAACGTTCTTCGCGACAAAGAATCGGTAACGGGTACAAAAGAAGACAAGCAAATAAAAAGTGGAACGCCTTGATCAGGTATAATATACATATCGTAAAATTTGTACCAACCTGAACAACGAGATTTGCGTCAAGCAATCTCAAAATAAAACAGGCGAGACGCCTGTTTTCCCGGCTGTGCGGACGAGACGTCCGCGTTCCAGTCAACTTCGTTTTTCAGAGGAATAAAACAGGCGAGACGCCTGTTTTCCCGGCATACAGAGAAGTTCCGGGAGAATTCTTTTTGATAATGGTCTCTGTATTGTATGGAGTGAAATATCGAGTACAATATATATTTTGAAAACTGGGCATTTTATGTCGAAAACACAATATTTGAAAACACAATATTTTGAATTAAGAGGTTCATTATGAAGAGATTACTTATTTTCTTGAGCATCATAACGTTGGTATTGGGACTGATTTTTCCTCTCAGAGGACAAGAACAAAAAAATCACCAAGTCCAGGAAACACAACTAGCGGAGTTTGATCAAAAATTGGCCGATCAACCTCTTGGCGAAAAGATCGAATATCTTTATTCGGAACGTCTGACTCTTTTGGAAGAGTTGAGTAAAACGGATCCGAAATATCAGCAGATATTTGATAAACGAAAACAGGAAATTGTGGATATTTTCCGAACGCGGGAAAAGGAATTGAAAACAGCGTTTTTTTATGAACTTGCATCACTAAAGAGCCCCAAAAGTGTCACTGAACGCGAAATGATGTTGGATATTCTCAATCGGGTTAATCAACGTTTGTCTTTGCTTTCACAATCAAAAGGGAACTCGGATGAATTCTTACAAAGTATGGAGTTTTATAATGTGAAGTTCAAAATCCTTTATCGATTGTATAAAGGTCAGCCTGAAATGGAACGGCAGATGAAAAATTATCGTAACGAACTCACGCGCGCTGAAAAAAGAGGCTCGGACGAAACATTAAAATTTTTGCGAAATAACGCGATTTGGGAACTACTCAACGTTTTACGTCAGAAATTATCGACTGAACCATGTTCCGATACCGTTCTGACAGAACTGTTTGACTGTTTTTTCCAAATGTCTGAAACCAGAGACGGCTGTTATCGACTGGATATGTTTCTTCATCTCTATCATCCGGAACTCGTTACATATCTTAACATCAAGCAACGTAAAGTATTTATCGAAAGACTGGTTGAACTGTACCATACAATTCCGGATAATACAAAAAAAGAAATACCACGCCTGGGAAAATTAGTAGAACATTACCGAATTCCGATAAAGCTTGAAGGAACGACCGTCGAAGGAAAAGAGTTTAGTTGGGCAGACTATCAGGGAAAGGTTGTCCTGATCGATTTTTGGGGAGAATATTGCGTCCCTTGTATTCAGGAGTTTCCTCATTTGATCGAACTCTATAAAAAATATCATTCCAAAGGATTCGAAATAGTTGGAGTCTGTTCGGGAAACGACCGAAAACAAATGCAAAAAGTGCTTGAAAAAGAACAGTTACCTTGGACGACTCTGAACGATTCACTTCGTGCGGAACAAAAAGCGGAGTCGATGTTTAATCATTACCTCGTTGCAGGAACTCCCTATCCCATTCTTGTCGATCAAAAGGGGAATATGATATTAAATGGAGATGCTGCTCGTGGGAAGCAACTGGAAAAATACATGGAATCTCTTTTCGAAAAGAAGTAAAAAAGGTAATTATTCACGAACGTTTTTGCAACAATGGATATCACGGATAAACACCGATAGTCTGTCGTAAAATACAATATTTTACAATAA
>CAYUAP010000182.1:0-8137 GCA_964442735.1 uncultured Planctomycetaceae bacterium
CGTACAGTATATATTTTTTTAGCGTATTCTGTATACAAGGTCGTTTAAAATTCCTATTTTTCCAAACAGGCGAGGATTCCTGTTCGAGGAGGAATTGGATGAAAGTCCACAATACAATAGTACCATTTTTATACTTTGTATGCCACTGGTTGAGGTCATTTGCAATCGTCACTCTTGACCGGACGTACAGGTTTATGTCCGTTAGGTGTTTTTTGGTTCATGGAAGAACAACATCGTTCAAATAATCCGATAATGTTATAAAGACTGAAAGATCAGGCCATGAATTCAAAAAGAACATCATCGATCAACAAGATGACAGGAAGATATTACAGATTTTTATTTCCTCTTTTAGTATTTTTATTTCTATTTTTCATATTTTTTTATCAGGTTTTGTTTCAGGATCGTTTATTTGGATTTCGTGATGAAACATTTTTTTACTATCCATTATTCCAACAGATTCAAATTTATTGGAATCAGGGATTTCTTCCATTATGGGATCCCTATGAAGCATTTGGTCAGCCACTGGCGGCCAATCCAACATCTTCTGTTTTTTACCCCCTGAAACTTCTGTTTTTTCTCCCTGTTTCGTATAGCAGTGCGTATAAAATATACATCTTGATACATTATCCCATTGCCTTTTTGGGTTTTTATATTCTATTACGTTTTTGGCGAATGTCGTCAAGTTCGGCGGTTCTGGGAGGGGGAGCCTATACCTTTAGTGGTCTGATTTTATTTCAGTATTCCAATATTATTTATCTTGTTGGAGCGGCGTTATTGCCCTGGTCAATTTTTTATGGAGATCGATTACTTCGGGAGAAGAAGATATCGTACTGTCTGGCATTAGGGATAATTGGAGCCCTGATGATTCTGGGAGGCGAACCAGAATCGGTCTATTTTTCCGGACTTCTACTTGTTTTTTTACATTTTTTTCGTCTTCGTGGAGAAGTTACAGATTCCGATACTTCCAATTTAATGGAGAATCATTGTTTATTCAGGCGACGACGAGTCTTTAAATTCCTTGAAAGTCTATTACTTCTACTGATATCGTCAGTGATAATGTTTGTACTTTCTTCCGTTCAAATTATACCATCGCTAGAGTATGCCAAAGCATCGGACCGTATAACGACTCAATATCCACAATCGTTATGGAACCTGCCTTCCTGGTATTTACGTCATTCTCAAGAGGGGAAGATGGAACAGGATATAATAGCAGATATTGGCCATGGTCTTCTCTATTCCGATAAAGATCTATTGGAGAAACATGCGGTTGAAATCTATCATTTTAGTATATCACCGATTCAATGGGGAGAATTTATCTGGCCGAATTTTTCAGGACGACTGTTTCCGGAGAACACCCATTGGGCGTCCGGTTTTTCTAATATTGTCCCTTGGACGGTTTCTCTGTACATGGGAATTGTCCCCTTGATATTTGCAGTTTCCGTATTTCGATTATTTGGTCGAAGGAAGTGTGGTGCAAAAAGAGGCATTTTTTTTGGTAATTCACCCCATCTCCAATTGAGGAATTGGGCTAGTTGGGTTGTTCTGATTTCATTTTTAGCGGCGATGGGTGGAATGGGCCCCCATTGGTTTTATCGATTGATTCGTTATGGTTATAATGGCCCGTCTTCTCTTGAAATTGGTTCCTATGATCCGGTTGGAGGTGTCTATTGGGGACTCAATATGATTCTTCCCTGGTTTTCCGCGTTTCGTTATCCGGCAAAATTGATGACTCCTGCTGTTTTTGCCTTGGCTGTTCTCGCTGGATTAGGTTGGGAGATCGCCCGAAAAAATCAACGCCTACCTCGAATCGTCCTTTTTTTTCTGTTTCTAACCCTGGGAGTGTTCCTTTTATTTATATTTGGCGGAAAAACGTTTTTTCAAGAGATTATTCCCGTTCATACCGGTATTTATGGTTCCTATCGACCGGATCGGGCACAAATGGAAATGGGGTATTCCCTACTCTATTCCATGACTATACTACTCGTTTTTTATCTTCTATTGAAAACCGGTTTTTTGAATCAGAGTTCGAAATCGAAAAAAGGAATTCGAAGGGGGCATCTTTATTCGAGTCTGATTTTTATACTGGCCGTTTTTGATCTCTGCTATATTAATAGAGGTCTTGTTGTCACTGTACCGACTCAATTATTCGAAGAAAAATCGGTCTGTCGTTCTTTAATTTCAGAGAATGAATATCGGAAAGGCTGTGAATTTGATTTATCGCCTCTTCGTTGTTATCGAGAATACTGGATTCCGCATTACCTCTGTCAAGATACCCGATTCGATCGACTGGCGTTTCGTATTTTATGGGAGAACAGTACCTTTTCCCCGAAATATCATTATCGTAATAAAATAGCTATTGTCGATGTAACCGGAGCTATGACCTTTTATTCATGTCATGAATTTTGGAAACGACAATTTGGACAGAGCCGAAGTTTGGAAGAACAAATGAAGGTCCTTGCTTTTTTAGACATTCGATATTTACTGTCCCCAGACGAGCGTGAAGACCGATTGTCCCCTATTGCAAGTCTTCATAAAATAGCCGAAACCGATTATCAAGCGAATTCCCATGTACGAACCAAAAAACGATATCCCATTGATGTCCTTCTTTATGAAGTGTTACCAGCCGGTTCCAGAATCAAGATCTATCATGACACGACCCCCTTGGATGACCCCAAAATAGATATCATGGAATTGGCCGCAGGTGGTATGTCTGGAGATGGACAGGTGAATGAATATGCCAATATCGTTCAATATGGATTCAATCGTATTATAATGGATATCCATTTAGAAGAACCCGCCGATCTTCTTCTGATTGAACAGTATGATCCGAATTGGAATTGTGTTGTTCGACAGATGGAAAATTTATCTTCTCGAAATGTTAAAATAGAGTCTTGTAAAGGTTTTTTGCGCCGTCTGTCACTTCCGGCAGGAGATTGGCAGGTTACGATGGAATATCGGCCTATCAGTTTTTATGTCGGTTTGATTATTAGTCTGTGCGGCTGGTTTTTAGTAGGCGGAATATTGATTGTGACTCGTTGGAAGATAATAGGAAGATAAAATGATAACAATAGATTATCAATCACAGTATCGCGAACCCTGGGGAGATTGACTTTACTTGTATCTGCGGTTTTATGTAGGGAGGTATTTTTTATGTAGGGAGGTATTTTAAGATAAAAATTGTAACCGATTGATATTGACCACTGTTCTGAAGAAATACGAATACCGTTCCCTCTATAAAACACAAAAACCATTTCCTCTCAAGCCAGGCTTTTAAGGAAATGGTCCAAGGATTTATCGGTTGTTTAAGTTATCGATCAAATGTTATTGGTGGACCCCATCAGGAAATCTTCTTCCTCTTCCTGAATAATGATTCGCGGAGTAACCATCATCATCAGGCTGGTTGTTTCCCGACCAATAGCCGAGTTGGAGAAGAGGCGTTTCAGGTAGGGTATCTTGCTTAAAATTGGGACCCCAGCTTCATTACGACCTTCACTCAAACGTTTGATACCACCGAGGAGGACCGTACCACCATCAGGCACTTTAACTGTTGTTTGAACGGTGAACATGGAGGTGATAGGCTCTTGAATCGTTGTACCGGAACTGACATATTCAGCCGCAGCATTGGATTCACGTTCATCGGTAACACTTGCAACGTCCTTGTTTCCCTTGGATGCCGATGTACTGTTCGTTACCGAGGATTCGGTTCCATCGAACTTGAAGGTACGATCTTTATCCGTAATGGTACTAAAGTGAGGAGCAACTGTCATACGAACGAACCGTCGATCATGGGAAGCAACCGCTTGAACAGTCATGAACTGACCTTCATTGATAACCGTGACAACCGGCTGCTGTGCAACCGAGAATTCCCCGACTACCGGGATAACCGTGTAGACGTATGGAACCTGCATATAGTCGTAGACGGATGCAATCTGGCCATTGAACATGGTAACCTTCGGAGCCTGCAGAATGTTGGACCGTTTGTCCGATTCTGCCGCACTCATGAAGAAATACGATTCAATATCACTCAAGATGGCGAATCCCATCTGGGCACCAACGGAGGGATCATAACTTCCGAACTGTGGAACGGCAACCCCATAACTGTTCTGCGAAAAATCGATGTTCAGTGTATCGGTAAACGGTTTTCCTCCCGAAGTATCGGCGGTTGAAATACCGAAGATACCTTTTCCGGATGGGGCAAGATAACCATCTTCTTCCGTGGAAGGAGAATCTTCTGTCCGAATACTCGCATTGAAGTTTACACCGATTTTTTCTGTGTATTCATCACTAATCGTAATGAATCGAACTTCGACGGCAATCTGGAGGTCAAGCAGGGAGCGGAGTTTTTCCAGCAGGTCCTTAATCTCTTCATGATTTTCGTCTGTCTGACGAATAACCAGACTACCATTGAGGCGGAAGAATTGAGGATCTCCTGTTTCCGTCCAGGATTCAGGGTCAATAACGGTCGTAATCAAGGTTACGAGGTCAACTTCATTAACGGCCCCACCAGCAGCGGCATTCTGACCGGACGAAAAATTCGCCGTAGGACCACCTGCAGAACCGATCTGAGCCATAATATCGGGAGATACCATGGTATTGCTTCCGAGGCTATTATTCAAACCTTCGATCGTATTGGCCGCACTCTTGTTCATACCGCGTCGTGCAACTTGATTGTAGGCACGATTGAACTGCGCTTCCATTGTGTACGGAGAATCCAAACCGTTAAAGTTCGGTATATCCGTAACAAGGTCCATGACGTTATACACTCGGGTCTTGAGTTCACCGCGCCGTTTACTCTTGCTCGTGATCTTAAGGACTTCGGAGTCAACAATATAGGTTAGGTTGTAGGGTTCAAGGATATGTTTGAGGTAATTCTTCATGGTGATATTGGTCAATTTTGTTTCCATCAAGGTGTCGGAGGTTAGTCCGGCTTCCGCGAGGGCTTCTTCATCCGGCAGGATGTTGATATTGGCAGAGGAACGAAGATATTCAATAATCGTATCCAGCGGCATTTTCCGGTCGAATGGAAGTGTGATCTGACGATTCAAGGCTTCGAGAATCTTCATATCGGTTTCCGATCGAACGATACCGGCAGTATCAAGTGCTTTACGATTTTTGACCTTCTGCTCCCACAGAGGACCGAAATTAACGGGATTGGCATCGGAAACGTTAATAACCGAAGCGGATTCCACATCATTCATGGCGCCCAACCAACCGGATTCACGAGTTTCCTTCAGATTTTCATTGAAGGCGACCTGTTTTCGCATACGGGCCATTTGTCCCATCTGAATCGTTACAATTTCACTAGGGGCATAATCCTGGCATTTTTTGGCCAGAATAGCTGCTTCGTCATACTTGCCTTCTTCCAGTAATTGATTGAATTTCTCAACGTCCTGGGAGAGACGATTTTGAATCTGAAGTTCACGTTCACGTTTTTGACGAATTTGTTCATCAACGTCTTTATTCCGGTTTTCCAGAGCAATCATGGAACCATTCTCTTCAATGAATCGATTGGTATCGCTAATTGCCATATCGACGGAATAACTGAAATGACTCTTCATGGAGGCATCGAGCTTGGTGGCGTTTAGTTCGGCACGGAGATTTTGCAGCATTTTGAGGGCTTCCTCGGGATTCTGCTGACGAATCTGATGTGTCTTAACAATAAACGCACTGATTTCGCTCTGAATGTTCTGCGGCGCTTGATTGAAGTTGATTCCAGAGGCCTGAACCGGTTTGGTTGTGGCCGGAACCGGAGTTGCTTGATTCAACTTCGCGATGGAGTCGTTTATATACTTCACCATTTGCGCATCCATTTCTGCTGCATAACGAAGGGCGTCATTATAATTCTTGAGGGCAAGATCTTTTTTACCATCACGAAGTGCCGCGTCCCCTTCTTTTACGTAGAGATAACCATTACTCGGGCTCGTCAGAGGGGGTGTCGGCTGGGCTTTAATAGCCGGAGTCGCTTTAACCGTATTCTGTTTCGAACGTTGAATGGCGATATCACCTAGCAAGCGGGTCGGCGAATCACCGCCAACAAACGCTTTTTCCGGGACACCGACCTGTGCCAGTTGTCGCCCAATCTGTTCCGCCTGTTCCAGTTGTCCGGCAGCCATTAGTTGGCGCGCGGTCTTGAGTTGTTGCTGAATGTCGGAAACCTGTCTTTTGGTTCCTTCCGAGACATTCGTCAACGGGGCAGTTTGTGGCGCTTGTTTCATCTTGACCGCTTGAAGTGCCATCTTGTCGTCTTGAACGCGTTGAAGTACGTTCGCGATATCCATACCGCTTTGTACCGTCTGCGCATCTAAAACAACATTCAGATTCTTCGCTTCCATGATCAATGCTTCCGCATTATCAAAATCACGGCAACGACGAAGTGCTTCCGCCTGATGAAGATAATTCTTGGCTAATTCACGTTTGACCGAATCGGTCATTCCACCTGTTCGAACTGACTGCTCGATTTCTTTGTATTTGTTAATGAGAGGGAGAACATATTCCGGGCGGTCATCAACATCGCGATAAACCACGTTCAAATTCTTGGCCTCTTGAACATAACGTTCCGCAGAAGCTACATCCCGTCCCATCAGCGCTCGACGCGCCTTTAACAAAAGATCTTGACTTCGGCTTGTATTATCCGAAGTGGCAAGGGTTAAACCATTGCCTGTCTTGTTCATTGCCTGCATCTGAAGTACAGGCCGCTGCTGTGTTGTTTGCACGGTGGGATCCGCCTTAACAGGCAAACCACTTGTTCCCAGCATTGTTGCGATACCGAACGCCACCGCGAGTAAACACGTCTTTCGTTTTCTGATCGGTTCCAACACGATACTCCTTTCGCTATTCGGAAGCCGAGGTTTCGACTTCACGAATCAAACCTTTGTCTTCCCTGACCTGCCGATCCTTCGACAGTTTCGCTTTCACGCGAATTCTTTATTTGCTTTGACGGGGTTTACACCCGTCACCACGTTACACTAATTTTGACGGATAAAATAGCACTATCCGTTATATCTTTTAATCGTATTATAACCGTTAAATCATTAGAAAAAAATCCAACCAAACAGCAAAAAAGAACGTTTTCTTAAAATCCTTGCATATCTGTTATTCGTTATTAACGAAAAAATAGGAAATATGAGTCCTTTCGGCAGAGTTTCGACTAAAAATTCCTATCTCAAGAAGAAATAGATGGCTCGACTTGTTTCTATTATACCTTCCATTATTATAATTTAAGGATTTTTACCAAGAGTAGAGCCCCTCTTTCAATAGAATAAACTCTTTCACCGTGATAGAACATGCCGGTCAATATATTTGAGTACATAAAAAAAGCGAGGTTGTTCGACCTCGCAGTAATTTCTATAATTGACAATAATCAACTATAATATAATAATCAAGAACAATACAATAATCAACTACAGCGTAACGGTTTCTCCCCCTTCGACTGTACTAAGTGCTCCCCAAACACCAAATGGACTTTTTCCATCGGTAGGACTTGTTGGATTGGTAACAGAAGAATCGGTACGAGTATTAACTGTATCGGAAATAAAGTGAACGGAACCATCGACATAAACGGCGTTAACACCACCACTATGTCGGCTTGACGCACTATAAATACCGGCATTTGCTTCGTGTGGCGAGCCACTGTTGGAGCAGTTGGGGGAGTTCGGGGGAAGTACGGCCTGGAACGCAGTGATCATGGAACGAGCATCGCCAAAAACATTACCACGGCTATAGGATACGGATTTCTGATTAGCGGTCAAGAAGAGCGTTGTATCGGCTGTATCGATAATTGCGATACAGTTTGATGGAGTAGAAGTAACGTTAAACGCAACATTTCCTCTAATTCTGCGCCCACTTGTGGAAGAAGCTCCTACCATTTCACTATACGCCATGGTATTGGAGGTACCATCGGTAACTTTTGCCATGGTTGTATAGGCGTTGGGATTATTACCAGTTCCCTGATTAAAGAAACCACGACCATTAACAGTGCCTAAAGAAGTTGGATAGACATCACCGACACTGGTACAATAGTTGGTTTGAGCCATATTACCGCGGTTCGGCTTGGTTGTATTGGCGTCCGAAGGGCAATGAAGATGCAGGGCTGACGCATACTCAATGCAGCAGGTTGATGATTTCTGAACGGTATTCT
>CAYUAP010000183.1:0-7803 GCA_964442735.1 uncultured Planctomycetaceae bacterium
GCCTGTTTTGAAAAAAAGGAATTTTAAACGACCTTGTATACAGAATACGCTAAAAAAATATATACTGTACGACGTTATAAATTCTGCATTTCCCGGGAGCGCGAACGTCTCGTCCGCATACTCCAAAACAAGCGTCTCGTCTGTTTTGAAAAATAGACTTTTAAAAGGACCTTGAGTATATCATTGGAATAAAAATTTCGAATATCACGACAACATATTTGTTGGTTTTAGATTCTCTTTATCCCAATAGGGAGAAGCATGACGGACCTGTTCAACTGCCTCTATAAAGACTTTTATCGTTTTTTCAATTTCTTCTTCTGTGGTATAGCGACTCAAACTGAAACGAATACTCCCCTGAAGAGCCGAAGAAGGCACCTTCATGGCTACATGAACATGGGAAGGTTCAAGCGAACCGGAGGTACAAGCGGACCCGCTGGAGACACAAATACCCGCCTGATTCATCATCATTAAAAGAGATTCACCTTCAACGGCATGTACTGCTACATTGAGTGTATTAGGCATTCGAGACGCTTTTTTTCCATTGACTTCTATATAGGGAACAGCTTGTTCTATTCCTGCCTGAAGTCTGTCACGAAGTTTTTCCATTCGGGCATAATCTTCGTCATGGGTTTCCGCCGCCAGTTCCAGCGCTCGCGCCAATCCCATTATATAGGGCACATTCTCCGTACCACCTCGTCGGCCATTTTCTTGATGACCTCCGATCATAAAGGGGCGCAGTGGTGTACCTCGACGAATATAAAGGGCCCCCACTCCTTTCGGAGCATGAAATTTATGTCCGGACAGTGATAGAAGATCTACATTGATAAACGACCCTGACATATTAATCGGCAGTTTACTGACCGATTGTGTCGCGTCTACATGGAACAGAATATCCGGATCCGTTTCTTTTGCGATTCGTGCCAAACGCTCGATGGGAAATATAACGCCCGTCTCATTATTTGCGTGCATAATGGAAATTAACAATGTTTCCTTCGGACGTAACGCGTGAATATACTGTTTGAGATCAAGATTACCGTTTTTATCGACATCCAGCCAGCTAATTTGATAACCACGTCGTTCCAAATCTTTACAGACTTCCAAAATAGCCGGATGTTCTACCCTGGTTGTAATAATATGGCGACGATCAGAATTGGCTCGAATAGCCCCATAAATAGCGGCATTATCGCTTTCTGTAGCACAGGAAGTAAACAGTATTTCCGAAGAAGATGCGGTCCCCAAAAGTCGGGCAACCGTCTTGCGGGCGGCAGTTAGTTCCTTGGAAAGAGAAATTGCCGGATCATACATGGAACTCGGGTTCCAGTATTTAGTCGTAAAAAAAGGCCGCATTGCCTCCAGAACTTCCGGGGCAATTGCGGTCGTTGCATTATTATCCAAATAAATCATTGAAAATTATTAGTTTGCAAAATGCGCAAATGCTTTATTGGCTTCGGCCATACGATGGACGTTTTCACGTTTCGTATAGGCTACACCTTCTTTATTATAGGCGGCCAATAGTTCATTAGCCAGTTTTTGGGCTGTCGGCAGACCTTTTTTGTCTCGAACCGCTCCCAGAATCCAACGAATACACAACGACTGCGCTCTATTGGCACGAACTGGCATTGGTACTTGATAGGAAGCACCTCCAACTCGTTTCGACCGAACTTCAATATTCGGTTTCACATTTTCAAGCGCTGTAGTAAACACTACCAAAGGATCGACGTCCGCGACCTTTTCGCGTAAAATATTCAATGCATCATAAAATATGCCCTGTGCCGCCGTCTTTTTCCCGTCCCACATGAGGCAATTGATGAATTTACTCGCCAAAATTGAGTTATAAACCGGGTCACCCTTTAACTGTTTTTGACTTGCTGTAATACGTCCCATTTTTCTTTCCGAATTTCTCTATCAAATATTACTTCTATTACTTTTGTTTTTAGAAAGGAGAATGTCCGTTCGAACAATCCTTGTTAGAGAATATCATATTTATTCTCCTTTACAATACAAGAACCAGATATTCTATAATATATTATTCTATTCCCCTGTATTACCAAAATACTATAAAATCCAGCATATTATAAAATACAGGATACTATAAAATATCGTCTGTCGAACGAAAATCGCTTAAAATAATTATTTCTTTTTGCCTTTAGCCGGAGCGGCATTCTTTTTAGCGCCATAACGGCTACGTGCCTGTTTGCGGCCTTCAACTGCCGTTGCATCCAATGTTCCGCGTATTACTTGATATCGTACACCCGGAAGGTCTCGAACTCGACCACCGCGAACAAGTACAATGGAGTGCTCTTGTAATTTATGGCCTTCACCAGGAATATAAACGGTTACTTCTTTACCGTTGGAAAGACGAACACGCGTAATTCGACGCATTGCGGAGTTCGGCTTTTTAGGGGTCATGGTACGAACCAAAAGGCAAACACCCCTCTTTTGGGCACATCCTTCCAATACAACAGATTTTGTACTGGTGTATTGCTGTTTTCTGTTCTTTCGAATTAATTGATTAATTGTCGGCATGGAGCTCTCTCGTTTTTTGCAGCTTTCTCTCTATTTTCTTTATTTTTTCCTTAAAAACATACGGAATAAACGGGGAAAATTGACGTCAATATCTTCCTGCATTACGACGCAAGGAAGAAATCCACCAGCATTGTCCACTTCCCAAACTATATACGAATTTAATTATAATAACAAATACTGCCCTTTTGTCAAGCTATCTTTCACTCCCTCTTGACTAAATTTTTAATATTTTAAAAGAAATATCTTTTCCACTATGGTACAATCGTAAAGAAATGGCTATAATAATTTATTATGGATTGATTGTAGAAAACAAACACAATCCTTTCGGACATAGTGTAACATCCAGATGGATTGTAAACTATTTTTATCACAATAACGGCAGAATTTATTTTTTTATTTTATTTTTATGAACAACAAGATATCGAAGTCAGAAAACAATAAAGATACTAAAAATACCGGAAACAACAAAAAAACAAAAAAAGAGGAAGTCTCCGGATTTCGTGAAATAGTAGAATCGCTCATTTTTGCGTTGCTACTCGCGTTTTACATCAAAACATTTGAGGCGGAGGCTTTTGTGATACCGACCGGTTCCATGGCTCCAACATTAAAAGGACGACATAAAGATGTAATTTGCGACGAATGTCATTTCCGATTCCAGGTTAATGCCAGTGAAGAAATCAATAATACAACCAATCGTTCAACATCGTCCATGGTTGTCGGTGGTACATGTCCACAATGCGGATACACTCAATTTTTCAATGAAAAACAACCTTCATTTACCGGCGACCGTATTTTAGTCAGTAAAACAACTTTTGATCAACGGGAAGTCAAACGCTGGGATGTCTCCGTGTTTCGAGCGCCTGCCGAGCCGAAAATCAATTTTATCAAACGAATTATCGGTCTTCCAAACGAATACATACGAATTCAGTATGGTGATATTTTTGTTGAAGAAAAAGATCCATCCGGAAAAGCTGATTTCGAAATCAAACGAAAACCGTTAAAGCAACTTCTCCAAACACTTCAACCTGTTTACGACAACGATTACCCACTCTCGGATGAAATATACAAACTAGGCTGGTTACGCCGTTGGTACGACGAAATAACCGAAATGGGCCAGGGAACGGCCTGGACTCCTTCTTCCGATGGAAAAACATTTACGTTTTCTGGTAAAGTACAGCCACTTGAGATACCAGCCGTTCCGTTGAAAAAACTAAAAACACAGTCGGATATACTATCGATTGGAAACAGTGGCAAGGAAGAAAACATCTATTGGCTTTGCTATCGGCATATTGTTCCGTCTTCGGACGATTGGCTCAGTTTAATGGAAAATAAATTACCCCAGGACGTTGCCAATTCCGGGATCATCCAAAACAATCCCCAACTAATAACGGATATGACCGCCTATAACACGGGAATATCCATTCAGAGTGACGAAGATTCTGCCGCCTATTCCCGTTTCATCCGAAAAATGCCAGCCTTGGATACGAAGGGACGATTGTACCAATGTCGTAAATCACCCGATGGATTCGGTTTCAATTGGACTGGCGACCTTTCTCTCTCCTGTGAAGTTGAGTTTTCGGAAGATCAATTCACCGATCAGGAGGATTTCTTTTTCGAATTGGTCAAGGGAGGCCAGAATTTCCGTTGCCAGATCCATCCTTTAGACGGACGAATTTCTCTTTTAATCCCCGGAATAGAAGGTTATATCCCCGAAACGGTCACCTACCCTTTTGTCGGCAAGAGAAAATATCGTTTTCAATTTATAAATATTGATGAACAGATGCGTTTGGTCATAGACGGTAAAGAGGTTAAATTTCCGAATAACGGCAGATACGATCATTTATGTAAACCTTTTTCCGAAAACCAGCCCGGACTCTTAAAGAGAAACAGAGATCCCAACATTAAGGATTTACGTCCAGTTGCCGTTGGTTCGAGAAATTTAAACATGTCGATTTCCCATCTTAATATTATGCGAGATTTATATTATATCGCCATGGGAAATCAGATGGAGCCACTTCCTGTTTCACTCCAGAAGAAATTATATGAAATAGGAAATCGACGAAGTGACCGATTGGCATCCGAACCGATTTCAACGTTCGACGAAATTTCATACACGCAATTTTTATCGACTCCCGAACGGTGGACAGGTTACGGAAATACCTGGTCCGCCCTCTTTTCGCTGGATAAAGACCAATATTTAGCCTTGGGTGATAACAGTGGTTTGAGTCACGACAGCCGTCTTTGGAGTAATGATGTCGTTCCCTATTATATTGACAGAAAATTTATGATTGGTAAAGCTTTTTATGTCTATTGGCCACATGGTAAAAATATACCCGGCACAAAACTTCCTTTTATCGCGGAATTTAAAAAAATGCGACACATCGACTAATATTCCTCTTGGAATACATTATTCCTCTTGGAATACATTTTCACGGAAGAAAACAGAAAAGTACTTTTTTCTTCCGATGATTTATGATTTACTAAATGCAGGTACGACTTTTGTTCCGGTTAGTTTTTGTCAGTCTGTTTTTTCGCACAATATATTATTTTCGCACAGAATATTAATATAGTTTCTTTAAAATACATGTTGTCCGGAGGAAATGGAGTCGATACTCAAGGTTGTTCTAAAAATCTGTTTTTCAAAACAGGTGTCCCATCTGTTTTAAAGAAAAGGGATTTAAACGACCTTGAGTATCGACCTTAAAAACCGATTATCGTTTTGAGCATCTTTATTTTGAGCATCTTTATTTTGAGAGTCTTTATTTTGAGAGTCTTTATTTTGAGAGTCCCATCTTAATAGCCCCACCCCCCGCTTGACGTTTTTCATAAACAGGATAAACTAATTTCTATCATTATATGAATGGACGTCTAACGTTTTGTTTCGTGTAATCATAATAGTTCCTTTATGGTGGCCGTAGCTCAGTTGGCTAGAGCATCGGATTGTGGCTCCGAAGGTCGAGGGTTCGAGCCCCTTTGGCCACCTTTATTTAACTCTTTTATTTACAATACGTTACTTTTTTTTCCGTCGAAAAACGATCTCTTTTCGTTGAATCTGTAAATTTATTATGTAACCGTTCACGGATATAAAGTGAAACCATGGATCATACTGATTTTTACGGATAGTTTTTTGGCAAACAAACTTTTTTATGATAAAATTATTTATGATATAGATAAAAATATTTAGTTTGTTATTGGCAAATTTTGTATTTTACGATAGACTATCGGTGTTTATCCGTTGATATCCGTGGTTCCATAATTGTTCGTGAATGATTACGTTTGTTATTGGCAAATATTGTATTTTATGGCAGACTATCGGTATTTATCCGTGATATCCGTGGTTCCATAAATGTTCGTGAATGATTACAATTTTAGAATATTGTTTTCAGAAATGACCGATTTATAAACTTGAGTCAGGTCGTTTCGTTGTTGGCAAGCCCTGATTCATCTTCCTGTTCCCGCTGATTATCGCGGCGGGCTTTGTCTTTGACGCCGACTTCTATGTCCGAATTGAGCGCTGTTCCCCAAGAAATCGTACTCTGCCCGAATTTATTACGCATCATATCCATAATCAGATCCGCTTTGTGTCCGCGTTCTTTATTCTTGTCCGGGAAGAGGAGTTGCTGTTCTACTCCGCTTCGATCCAAGCCTGAAAGAGAGACGCCGAGCTGTCGAAGTGGAGTTCGACGGTCCCATAACTCGAAAAAAAGCTGTTTGACCACCTCGTAAATAGAGGATGTTACATCGGTGGGAATGGAAAGTTTTTTCTGGTGCGATCTGTCTTTAAAATCTTTAGAGCGAATAGAAACCGCGATGACGGACGCTTTCGCGTTTCCTGCCCGCATTCGGGAGGCGGTACTATCGACCAGAGCAAACAGAATTTGATACGCTTCTTCCGTTGTTGTGATGTTTTTGGCTAATGTCGTTGAATTACTATATCCCTTTACGTCCTGTTTCTCGTCGAGAACGGACGATGTATCGATTCCGTTGGACGAGTCATGAAGTCGTTCTCCTGCCGCTATTCCGACGAGCGATTGCAAGATCTTGACATCCGTGACAGCCAGTCTTCCTATCGTCGTTATTCCCGCTTGCTTGAGTCGTTCTGTAGTTGCCCGGCCGACCATATAGAGATTGTGTATCGGGAGCGGCCACATTTTCTCCGGAATCTCCGATTCGAAAAGGGTATGAACTTTGTCCGGCTTCTCGAAATCGCTCGCCATTTTCGCTAGTAATTTATTGGGACCTATCCCAACATTGACCGTAAAACCGAGCGAGTCCCGGATCTTGTCCTTGATCTGTATTGCGACAACGACAGGATTCGAATAAAGCAGTTCTGTTCCGGTCATATCCAGAAAACATTCATCGATGGAAAACTGTTCGACAATGGGCGCGTAATTCCGGCAAACGTCCATAAACGCCTTGGAACATTTATCGTACAGAGCGAAATCCGGCTTGAACAAAGCGAGGCCGGGACATTTTCTCAATGCCATGCCAATCGGTTCGCCTGTTGTAACATTGTACTTTTTCGCGGGGATAGACTTGGCCAAAATGATACCGGTCCGCTTCTCCCGGTCGCCGCCAATTGCCGACGGAATAAGCCGAATATCCTTCTCGCCTGCCGCAATCCGTTTGGCCGCTTCCCAAGAGAGAAACGCGCTGTTCACGTCAATATGGAATATGAGACGGTTCATGATTTACTGCTTAATGGATCCTTCTGTTTTTGGGGTGTCCTGTGACTGTCGGATGAATCAAAACTATCGATTAGTTCTTTACTATTCGGGCAGTTCCCAAGCATAGTATTTCATAAATATTACTGTCTGTCAAGATGGACAATTCCGGCATTATTGATCCGTTTTCTTTATTGAAATGAATCAACACACGTTTATTATATATTACTGTGTTTTTATGTTCGTTTTCTCGTAAAAGCCGAAATAATCCATTGTAACCGTGAACGGTTAGTATTTGTAATCACAATATATTATTTTCACTAAATTTCCGCAATCCATCATTTTTAATTTGACAAATCTGAAATTTTCGTGTATTATAAATATGTATTATAAATCATTGGGGTATGAGATCTTTTGTCGTTCGTTTTTTTGGTTTTATTCGTTACGATCATACCAACAAACGAACATGCAATCGTTCTGTCATTATATATTGACAGTAACCGTTCACGAACAATTTTGGAACCATGGATATCACGGATAAACACAGATAGTCTGTCTTAAAATACAATATTTTACAATAACAAACTAAACATTTTTATCTATTATAATAAAT
>CAYUAP010000184.1:0-7539 GCA_964442735.1 uncultured Planctomycetaceae bacterium
AGTCCCTCCCACAAATAATCTTGCAGAACAACAAATTCGTCCGATAGCCATAGACCGATACATAACCCATGGAGGTAGGTCCGGAAGATGGGCAACATTTAGCCGAACGAGTTTGGACCGTATTAGCGACCTGTAAACAACAGGGACGTGATGTCCTCTATTTCTTGCGCGAGTGTATCACCGCTTCTATTTGTGGAACCAAAGCCCCTTCTTTGTTATCAAATTAAAACTTGAGGAAGAGTTACGCCTAATTGATTCTCTTTGTTACAATATTTTCATTTTTTTGCTATTTTCTTGTTGAAATTCATAATGTTTTAATTACAATACTAGTAAACGGGTGGCGTAGCCCGTGAATAATTACAAATATTATAACGAGAAACGTCCCCATCAAAAGTTATCGTATAAATGCCCGAAGGAAGTCTATACAGGTCATTAGATGGCGAGTTAAGTCGGTAGGTAAAGTGAAGCGTATCTACATTTCGAACGTGGGTTTTTTAAGGCATGTACAAACAAAGTAAATTTTCGAGAAAATTCCTGATATAAAAAAAAGAGCAACACAAACCAGGAAAGTGAGGTATAATATAAATGTTCGATGAAGCGGAGGCAGCACTGCTGGGGAGCAACTCGCCAAGGAATAATCGAACCTGACGAAGTAAAGTTTAATTGTATTCCATGTGTTCCATGGAATTTATAGAAGTGTTTTGTGATACACGATACTTCATAATGTAATACGATATAGCTTAAAAAAGCTTTTTTTTGTTCAAACATCAAGGGACACCTCAGTATTCATTGTGATTTTCAAGGTAATTGGTTTTTATTACCACCTGATGTACTTTAATATATGAGGAAGTAATCAATGAAAATATCGAAAGTAGTTACAAGTCTTATTATTGCATATTTAATATTCATTGTATTACAATATGTCGTTAATGAGGTGGAGCAAGCAAAAAACGCATCGAACGAGATGGTATGTCATAGTAAGTTCGATGGTCTAAGAGTATGTATTCTTTTATATCTGGAAGACAATCATATGTTCCCTGAATTTAAAGATAATGAAGGACAGGAAACGTGGAGTTGGCGAACCATTATGCCTCTATATTGTGGCGATGACGATTTCCGTAATAACGTCAACTTGAATCTTCCTTGGCAAGCAGAAAGTAATCATAAATTGTTAGAGAATTCCTCTGAAAACGGTTATATCAACCATTTGCAAAGCTGGTATTCTTGTCGTTATATCGAACAGAATAACCACAAAGCTGCTCAAGTTGCAATTAAAGGTGATGGGACTCTATGGACAGAAGTGAATAAAAATCCCACTATTTTAAATCAAAAAGAGCTCATTAAGGATAAGATAATAGCTATAGAAATAGCTAATCCAACCAACGAATGGTATGAACCAGGTGACGATGTGTCACCTGACGTTGTACTTGATATGTATCGCAAATATAGAGATAAGAAATATCAGACTCCTCATAAACGTATTTTTTTTCTAACAATTGAAGGTACAGAAGAATTTGCCAATATTAAAACAGAGACTGAAATGCTTTCAAGGTTGTATATTTGGTGTAGGCAAGAATATCCATAGAATACCACCCCGTTTTCAAACACGCCCCCTTTCCCACGAAGGCGATCCAAGGCGACCAACTTTCCGAACGAAGACCAAAAACGCGACAGTCGGGCACTGTCGCGGTCAGGACCTGCAACGCGAACCAAACGAACTGTTTTAGTCGTTTTTGAGAGAAATCAAAAGATAAGGGCTTGCGCTAAAATAACCTATACAACTTCCTTAGTGTTCTGGTTTTATAACATAGTTCCACTCACCATGAAAATCTGTCGGAGTAATGTTGACACTTTTAAGTTCTTTGTCTGTGACAACGATTCCAGTTTCATATACGTTTTCATCCAATTCAGATTTTATCACCAACCCACCTTGTGTATGCGTATTACCTATTAGTTCGACAACGGTCTGATGCGTTAATAAGGGACGTCCACGCCATTTTGGGTAATAAACGAGAACATTCTGTGTTCTATTTTATTCCATTTACTGGTTCCCGGAGGAAAATGGCATATATGTAAATCCAAACCGGTAACATTTGCCAATTCTTGCAAAGATATTTTCCATAAACAATTACGATGTCCATTACTACCACCTCCATCCGCAGATATTAGTAATTGTTTTGCGTGGGGAAAACGAAATTGTCCCATCTTTGTCCACCAACGTAATATGCTTACTGTTGCAAAACGAGCCGTGTCATGATCGATACCAACACTGACCCAACCTTCATTATGAATAATATCATAACCCCCATAAGGAACGACTTTGCCTAATGTTTTGTCGGGGAAATCATGATCCTGTACTTTTTCAGGATGCTTTTTCGGATTCCATTCCTGCCCCTTATTGGCGTAATTCCCTATTATTTCTTTTTTCTTTGTATCAATGGAAATCGTAGGCTGAAACAGGTCTTGAAATTGCCGCACTTTCTCATTGATATATTCGAATTGCAAGTTACGATCCGGATTCTGTTTTCCTTCCAATGTCTTTCGATTGGCTTGGAGACGATATCCCAATTCCAAAAGCAATGATGCCACTGTGCGTGGTGATAGAGAATATTGCCGACTGGTAAGTTCACTTGCCAGCTTATACGTACATTTACAGGTCCACCTCAATGGGAATTCCGGATCTCCACGAGTAACTGGATCCACTAACGATTCGAGAGTCTCTGCCAATTGCGGATAGGTGGTCACCAATTTTTTCTACCGCCACCAGGTGTTCGTATCTTTTGATTGGCACCTTCTTTTGGAGGATTTAATCGGAGTTCTTTTATTCCCTTGACTATTGTATCGCGTGCAACTCCTGTAGCTTGTGAGACCGTTGATATGCCTCCATAACCAATTTCTATTGTTTCTGATGCTACACAAAGTCTGCGGGCACGTTCATTTAATGCCTAACTTATCCGTTGATATTTTCGTTTGGTTATTGCTATTGTGTTTTCTTTCATAATCAACTATAATAACAATTCTACTTCTTTAACGCAATAGCAATTTTGCTCAACTTGAAGATATTATATTTGCGCACGCCCTTAGAGCATTTCGACAGTCAATTGGAGCAGAACAACGGTTGCCGAAAATAACAGTGGATATGGATTCCAGTCAAATTGGTTTTATGGCGACCTTTATATACTATCTTCAAAACGCGCGGCCCCTGTATAACGAAATCACAACTTTTATGTATCAGGAAACGCAAGCAGAGGCGGACGCAACTCAGCGAGTCAGGAAAATCAGAGTATCATCGATGAAAAATCGGAAAACACGGAAACGACATGTCGATATGAAACAGATCGAATCACAGCTCAAAACATCTATGAAACAAGCATATCAACATCGAAATCGACCTATGAATCCACAAAGACCTCTGCCTTTAATACCTATAAAAGTTCAGTATCTACCGCAGGTAACACCTTCAGTGAATTAGCATCGAGTCTTACCTGTTTGTATACAGATGCAATAGGGGCTATTGACAACGGAGGAAAATCGGTAATAATTACTTCAGTAACCCAACGGAAGACGCGGAAGTCTGCTTCGTCGCCGGCACGCCAGTTTTAATGGCCGACGGCACAAGTAAACCGATAGAAGAAATCCGCCCCGGTGATATGGTCCTTGCCGTCGATCACAACGACCCGGAAAATGACACGCCCAAACCGGCTAAGGTCACAAGATTTTTCGATAACGGCCTAAAACCCGTCGTCAAGTTGATATTTGAAAATCAGAAAACAGGCGAACAATTCAAAGTTGTCTGCCACCGATACTACGTGATAGACAAAGGCTGGACAACCGCCGAAAACCTGCAATCCGGAACACAATGTCATTCCGCCAACGGAGAACAAATAATCTTCCACTCCCGCGAATCCCTCGACGACCAACAACACGTCTATAACTTCGAAGTGAAAGAAAAACATACGTATTATTTACAACTTTCTGATAGATTGTATTTGCTAACTCATAATAAAAGCCCTAATTCATGATTCAGGATTATTTCCTGAATGGTTTGATGTATATCTTAATATGAACAAAAATGGGTTAAACAATGCTGTTATTTCTCTTTTTTGGGGGACTCCGGGTGTCTGTACATGTCGCAATAATACGAATTCTACCCATACCATTACTACTTGAGGAACTGGAACAAGTCAGGCAATTTATCCGGGCGGGCTAAGCAATTCTAATCAATTGTTGGCGGAGCAATTTATTGCAAATGACTTGAATCATGCGGCTGACTTCTTAGAAGATCGCATTTATGACCTTGCTCTTTTGCCTGTGGCGATGGTTGGAGGAAAATTCATAGAAAAGGGGGGAGATATATTAATAAAAAATGCCGATGGTACTTTTGGAAGAGTACTTTCTTTTGTAATTAACAATTGCGGTACCATTACTGACACTGTTGAGTTACTAAATGCGGCCAGTTTTCTTTTGAAAAATAATTTAACAAATGATGGTTTACCTCAATGTGGAACAGGAATATTTGAATCGCCGGAAGAGTCACTTGTTTATCATTACGGTAAACATAAAGAGGCGGTTGGGGCAACTAGTATTACTCAATATTTCAATAAGGCTTATAGTTTCAAAACAAATTTAAAAAATGCAAAGAAGTTTACTCATAATGGAGTCACTCGCTATGTCAAAAATGACAAATATATTGATCTTAACTCCATGAAACAAATTATTTCTTTTGGTAAATATGACCCCCAAGATTATTTAGGGAGACATTGAACCGAAAAACTCAAAGGGAGAAAAACAAATGGAATGGTGGAAAACTGTCAAAGATGTCCATATACAAGATATTGAAAAATGTATTTCATTTTATCGTATAGAGTGTGTTGGAGTTGTTGATGTGCCTGATGTATACTATAATATTAAAACATATGAAAATCAAAATGGAAAGTTTCGTGCAAGAGCAGATACATGTTATCGACATAAACAAGATGGTACTATGGTCACCTTTGACGTAAGTGATATGATGACAGAGCAACAAGCACTAGAAAGTTTGTTATCTTTAATGCTTGAGTTTTTTGAAAGTTCATCTTTTACTGACTATGAAGTTGACTATTTACCTCATTACCGTTTTTGAAGAGAAGAATAATGGACGTCAATAAAACTAAAGAACTTATTAGTCGATGTGAAGTAGTGGAGCAGTATTTAGTATATATGCCCGAAATATGTCCTTGCGATTATATTAAAATTTCTGTATGGAAAACATCTGAGTTTCGATATTGGGCACAAAGTAATCTCACCTTGCATTTTATAGAAACGAATATGTACGAATATCCTTGTGGCAGAGGTAACACTCCCCAAGAGGCATTACAAGCATTCATTACAGATCTGATGGATTATCATGAGAAAAGCAAAAAGAATATATCAGAAGTATTATTTGAAGATTTTCCATAATTGTGGAAGCGGTGGGGACGGGAATAATTTATGCCGCAAGTAGCACAGAAGAAATCAACAAAAAGCAAATATTGATACTAATATAAATTGTATGCTTGCAGTTTTACAATTTAATTCAAACTCGGTGTCGGCTAAGGACTTTGACTTAAAAGTCAATTCTTCCGAATTAAACAATATTAATGATGCAGATCTTTTCAGAGCTATTAACTTTTGTTCTCTTATAATGACCAAAAAAGATGGATGGACTTGGGATGATGCTAGTGGACCACTGAAAGGTAATGCTACAATCAACCATTCAAGAGTATTACCAAATCGTGATTGCTTTAATATTTACTTTGTAGTTCCCAACACTGTTTTGAGGTCACCTATTATCGACAATACACAATTAATTAGATCAGTGTCAACGTTTAATCGTGAATAATTATACGTTTGACAACTGTAAAAATGCCATTTTATGACTGATTTAAGATGGAATACCAATGAGAGATAAAATGAAAACAAAAAATGTGTATATTATTATAACTTTCAACTGTGTGTTACCAAGTATGTTATTTGAATTATATTCTAATATTTCAAAGAACATCTTTTTAGTTAAACGAGTTGAATCTCTTCGAATCATTCATCGCGGAATAATGAATGCCAGTGATACAAAAGGTGAATTTATAAATTCAGATGTATTAGATATAAATGGTACAAATATTCTGAGTTGGTGTGCTGAGATAGTACCATTTCTTTTTGTCCCGCACCATATCCAAATATAAAATTACCTTGGAATGCCACTGATAATATAAGAATATTTGCAACATATTCACAATGTAATGGCCCAATGTCTGTATATTGCTTTGAGAATAAGCAAATTTCCTCTATCTACGATGAAACTTCAAACGTTTTTGCTATAACAGGAAAAGATACCGCTTTTGATACAACACTCAGAAATCATTGGTAAATTTTCCCAGAGGACTTTCTAATATTGATTGAACTTGGTAATTCAAAGACGTTCTGGGCGGCACCGTGTGATGCAATTGATGTCATTTTTTCCTTTAAAAATGCTAACTTATTTAATTCATATTTAGGTTCGGATGGATAAGGGGTGTTAGTTACCTTTTACGATGGAGAGATTTGGTATTTGAAAAAGTCTGTTCCCTTTGAGCCATTAAAACTTTTAGCAACCATTTCCAACGCAAAAAAATACGATCGCGATTCTGTCCTCAAAGATTATGTTATTAAACAATGGAAGGAAAACGAAAGGAGTGATTAAACGGGTCTAAATGTGTGTTACTGTTCATCCTTTTTCAAGGTGTTGATCAGACGCCTGAAAACCAAAAGTCAGAGAAAGGAAAAGGACAGAAACCGGGTGACAGGTCACGTTTATGAAAATGAAAACGAGAAATTATTGACCGTAAGACGTCAATTTATGAGAAATTTCGACGTGAACGCACACCGCTCCCGTCAACAAGGTGATATTTGACAATCAGATGGCGTTAAATTCGTTCGATGTGAAGAACAGGCAGGTGGCTTTGTCCCTCCAAAATTTCGATCCGAGCCTTGACTTTCGCTCCAGCTTTACCCGCAATTATCATTCTTGGTGAAGTGCAAGGAGTCGAATGACCAACCGAAAGTCGTGTTTCGATTCTTGGTAGGGTGTTCTCCGCTCGACGATGGAAGAACACCTCGTTTGGAGTTCGACCTTTGAGACTCGTATGAGGACGGTATTCATCGTACTACTCGAAGAACAAGCGAGTTTCTTCTTCCATTTCCATTCGGGAATAGTGACAATATGGAGACGGTAGAAAAACTGACGATTCCGATTATGAATATTGACGGAGCTTCTGTTACCCGAACTGAAAGTGCCCAGGAGTTGTGGAGCGAGTATTTGGCCGTTGCGGAAAGTACAACCGGGAATATGGAATCCGCATCGACAACGAACATTGAAGTTCAAACAACGCTGGAATACCATCCGGAGCAACCGTCAGGGGACCAAGTCGCAGACGAGCATACGGAAATCATCCTTGAACCGTGTTACAATCTTCATCCCCAACTCCGCGATTTTGGTAAACACATCTTCCGAGACATAGCCCCGATCGAACAGTAATTGAACCG
>CAYUAP010000185.1:0-7300 GCA_964442735.1 uncultured Planctomycetaceae bacterium
CCGGAAGAGGAACTGTCGCTTACCTCGTTCGAAAAGGTCAAACTGTGGCAGGAAATCGCGATTGCCCTTTTAAAGAAGTACACAGAGCGATTGTATACGTATTATCGCCGTCAATGGGAAATGCCTTATCTGGAATACGCGGAACTGGAGGACACCGATCCGAACCTGCAACTGGATACGGAATCCGGCGAAAGTTGTTATAAACTCCTGATCGAACGTTCACAGGATGAGATCATCGCAAAGCTGACCGAACTCAAAGCGGCCATTAAAAAAGGTGTCTTAAAGGACTGGGAATTCTCCGGCCTGAAAGCGATCATGTTCGGCAAACACTTGTATCAACCGCTCCTGCACTATGCGAAGCAGTCGCAAAAGAGCTTGGTTGAGATATCGCCTGTCGAACTGAACGAAGGGGAAAAATCCTTTGTTGAAGACCTGCGAAAATACTGCGAACAAAATGCCGAATTCTTTAAGACACGGGAAATCTATCTCTTGCGGAACTTGAGTAAAGGCAAAGGAATCGGCTTTTTCGAAGCGGGCAATTTCTATCCAGACTTCATTATGTGGGTTCTCGTCGGCGGCAAGCAGTACATTACGTTTATTGATCCGAAAGGAATATCGAATCTCGGCATGAACGATCCGAAGATACAGTTCTATCAAACGATCAAAGACCTCGAAACCCGCCTCGGTAACCCGGACGTCGTACTGAACTCGTTCCTCGTTTCGAATACCCCGTCCCACGTCATGACCCACCGCTGGGGCGGTATCAAAAAGGACGAAATGCTGGAGAAACATATCGTCTTTCAGGAAGAGGATAAAGAAACGTATATCGGGGAGATACTTGAGAGAATTAAACAAACAAAACCCGAAAATAAAATGAAAATATTGAAAGTTGAAGATAGAACTCCTCTACTTATAGAACAGCTTGAAAAAGTATGGAAGGCTTCTGTAAAAGAAACCCATCTATTTTTGTCGGACGAGGAAATAGACAATATTCAAAAATATATCCCACAGGCATTGATTGAGATACCGCATTTAATCATCGCTAAAAATCACGATGATATCCCTATTGCGTTTATGGGTATAGATGATCAAAAACTTGAAATGCTTTTTATTGCTCCTAAGGAGCGTGGTCGTGGCTTAGGAAAAAACTTGCTTCTATATGGAATAAGGGAATACTGTATTAATGAGTTAGGGGTAAACGAGAAAAATACAGAGGCCAAAGGGTTTTACGAGCACATGGGTTTTAAAGTTTACAAGCGAACAGAAACTGATGAACAAGGTAATCCATATCCAATTTTATATATGAAGTTATGAATATAATCTCCTGTTCTTTGTAAATACTATTAAAAAAGCTAAAAAGGAGACAATATGAGAAAAGTGGTCTTATATATTGCAATGAGTTTAGATGGATATATTGCAGATAAAGATGGTGGTGTATCTTGGCTGTCCGGTGACGGAAGTGCCCCCGAAAATGCTGGCAGTTATAACAGCTTTATCCAAACTATTGATACTGTAATTTTAGGATACAAAACATACCATCAAGTTACCACAGAACTTTCACCTGATGTTTGGCCATATTCGGATAAAATGAGCTATGTAATTACTCACAATAATTTAGAGAACAAAGAGAATCTTGTTTTCTGTGACAATTTGCACGAACTTATTACTACACTAAAAAATGAAGTTGGAAAAGATATTTGGATTTGTGGTGGTGCTGGGATTGTAAATCAACTTATCGACCTTAATTTAATTGATAGATTTTGCATTACAGTTATTCCTACAATTTTGGGAAATGGGATCAAATTGTTTGGCGAACACAACGAAAAGACAAATCTTAAATTCGTGTCATCACAAAGTTACAATGGTTTCATCGATTTAGTGTATGAACGTATATTATGAGCATACTTTGGCTTCTACAATACACAATTCACGAAGAAGTTGTATACCTTCTTTCGGTGTTACTTCATCGTTAATCCAACAGTTTCTCAATTCCTTGATGATCAGGAAAGATAACATTACGACAAATGCGTGACCGCGTGTTCGGGATTTCTTCCGGACATAAAGAGGACGCATTTCAAGATTAATCGTCTTCATTGTTCGAAACGCATTTTCCACCATACTCAGGTCCTTGTAACGCGAATGGATTTCTTCTTTATCGGTGACCGTTGACACAGAGTCAATAGCAACAGCAGAAAGCAAGGATTGCCTGTTTTTGAGGAAAGTTTTAAATTGTTCACAAAACATTTCCCCCCATGGGGTAATATTCAAAAGCGTGGTCTTGATGATTCGTTTGCCGACCCGTTTTGATTCACGTAAAAAATAATATGGTTTTCCATTCTTGCCTTTTTGACATTCGATATACATCATTCATTCTCCAGTCACATTCCTCAGAAGTAGAGACACTGGGCACATTATATCACTTTATACACTTTTTTCAACATGTCATATAAAATATTTTTACTGGGTACACTTTTATCGTGAAAAATGAGAAAGTGCCCTATTTTACGGCACTTTTGTAATTATCGTGTTACTCATTTACGGAACATCCGTTATATGGTGTATTACCGCAGATATCGCATTCTGCCAGTTATCCTGATCTATTTGCGGCAATTGCCCCTGTTGCAGGCGGATGCAATATTGAGAAAACGAATCTTTTGAAAAAGACGCCCCTTTGGACTTTTCATGGTGACAAGGACACCGTTGTACCGTACACCTGTTCCGAAAAAATAATCAACGAACAACATCGTATAGGCAACAAGGACGTTCAATTAACGACATTCCAAGGAATCGAAACGCGTTCTCTTGTCAGCCATTCGACTCCTTGCGCTTCACCAAGAATGATGATTGCTGGTAAAGCTGGAGCGAAAGTCAAAGCTCGGGTCGAATTTCTTGGCGGTAAACACCACTTACCGATTCTTCACATCGAACGAATTTAACGCTATCTGATTGTCAAATATTACCTTTTGACGGGAGCGGTGTGCGCTCACGTCGTAATTTCTCGTAAATTGACGTTTGTTGGCCAATTATTCCTCGTTTTCATGTTTATAAACGCGACCTGTCATCCGGTTTCTGTTCTTTTCCTTCCTCTGACTCTTGATTTTCAGGCCTTTGATCAACGGATGAAAAGCCATTGGACACATTCAGGGGTTTGCTTTTTCCCTTCTTTTGCTTCGTGGTTTCAGGTGTTCGAGCAATGTCTTGAAATGGCGTTAAACAGTTGCAGCTCAATTCCTTCATTTTTGCATTGCATACTAAAACAAGGCGAAATCCTATTCCAGTACTTTTTTGTGAAGGTTCACAAGAGCCACGCGAAGCAGAACGACACCTATCCATTGATGTGAGCCAACTGCCCCCACGCAATATGTTTTCTTTAACAAAAAAATTGTTTGATATTGCTTCGGAAAATGAAGGGGAAATACCACATGGATCAGTTATAGAATTGCATGGGTACGTGTTGTATTCATCAAGACACCATTCGAAAACGTTCCCATGCATGTCGTATAATCCCCATGCATTTGCACTCTTGCAACCAACAATGTGAATTCGATCATACGAATTTTTTTCATACCAGCCCATAGTATTAATATCCTGTGTTCCAGAAAACATACTTTTCGTTCCAGCCCTGCAAGCATACTCCCATTGAGCTTCGGTGGGTAAGGAAAATTGCCAATGACCTAATGATATTTTATATAAAGAATTCAATCGTTTTGTAAATTCTAGACAATCATACCACGTGACATTTACAACAGGCCTATCAGATAAAGCTTTACTGTCATTGCCTTCAAAGATATTCATTACCGTGGAATAGAAATGATTTGTTACTGGGTATTGCATCATCCAAAAACCATGAGAGAGTGTAACCCGGTGTTGTTGTTCATCGCAACAAGATTCATTATCCGGATCTGGAGCACAAAACTGAAGCTGCTCACTTTGGGTTGATCCCATTATAAATGATCCTCGCGGAATCCAGCAAAACAAACATCGTATTCCTTCAATCAACATCTCAAGTTGCTCACCAGCAAGGCTTCCTAATGTGATAAATCTGCTATAAGACGAAGCATATTTTTTATTTTCGCTGCGATGAAAACAATCAAAAGTATTTGAAACATCCGCAGGTCCACCAACTTGTTGAAATGGTACTGTTTCTTGAAATGAATTATACCATTTGTCAATATAGTCCTCACTGTACTGCTGATTGGTTACTTGATCAAAATACGATTGAAGATGTCTGTAACAAGAACGTACATCATCTACATTGGCAACTAATATTGTTAAATCATGAAAGCCATTTAAACGCGTTGTTGTAAAAACTCTTTTGAACAGCAACATCAACCATAGATAAAGAGTCTCACTGATACATACCTGATCAGATATGATACTATATAAGTGATTACACATGTCAACTTTTTTATCTGTCATGTTCGGGAAATAATGTGCATAAAGGCAATCCGCAAAATTACAAACAACTCGTAACTCTATATAACTGAAGTTATATTCAGATGGGTACCCAAAACATAATTTTCTGATTAAATTATAAATTATATGCACCTGTCCTGCTGACAATGATATGCAGATTTCCTTATCTTTCATTTTTTCCCTCGCTTCCACTTTTCTATCCAATCATTAAATACTTCTGTGGAGAATATCGTTTACCTCAATATTCTGGCAGATCACTTGGTCGAAAGATAGCACCTCCGCCTTAACCATCGAATACGACTATAGCTTTTGTGCGAGAATCGTAGTACATGATTCTTTTGGATCCGGGTTGAGGGCCCGGAATACTCTTCCCCGAATCTATTGTGCTCTTTATAAAATTTTCAATTTCGTCTATGGATTTTTTAGGAAAATGATTTCTCATATACGCATGTTCTGCTATCTTGTAACGCAATACAGTATTTACTGCTTCCTCAAGGTCATTTCCTACTAACTTAACGCCATTGCGCGTTAAAAATCTTTCCGATACATTACCTGCGAGTTTAATTCCATACTTAGATGATACCGCAGCCCAAACAAGGTCTTCAGGACCAGGTAGTATGATACTTGCAATGAGAATACTTGCCTTAAAGGCGTTGTTATAATCTGCAACAATTTGCTCCTTCATTCTTTGTTCTTGTTTTAGAACGCAATTAGGATTCAGAGCCCGATGCATGTCCCAAATATTATAACTCCCGATTTGGTCTAGCGACTGAAAAACATCGTCTACATAATTATCGTCGGAACAAATATTATGCACCAGCACACTTGCGGAATTGGTCGTTCCCACGAAGTACGTATGTTTCTCATTCACTTCGAAGTTATAGACGTGTTGTTGGTCGTCGAGGGATTCGCGGGAGAGGAAGGTGGTTTGTTCGTCGTTTGCGGATTGACATTGTGCTCCGTTTTGCAGGTTTTCGGCGGTTGTCCAGCCTTTGGCTATCACGTAGAATCGGTGGCTCAGCTTGCAGACAACTTCGAATTGTTCTTTCGTTTCCTGATTTTTAAATGTCAACTTGACAACGGATTTCAAGCCATTATCGAAGAATCGTGTGACTTTGGCCGCTTTTGGAGTGTCGTGCTCCAGATCGTTGTGATCGACGGAGAGAACCATATCACCGGGGTGGATTTGTTCTATCGGTTTACTTGTGCCGTCGGTCATTAAAATTGGCGTTCCGGTGACGAAACAGACTTCCGCGTCTTCCGTTGGGTTTCCCCAGTGCACGTGAGAATCTTTAACTTCAATTAAGATAATCGTGTCTCTCAAACGACTTAAGGACGGTTCTTCAGGTGAAGATTGCCATAATTCCATCATCGTTCCTTTACCTGTAATTGCCATTACGTTTGTATTATTATAAGCAATCGACTTTGGATTGTCTTCCCAACAATAATACCATATATGGAAAGATTTATTAAGTGGATTGTTCCATTCTTTTAAATAGTCAAATCGCCATTTATCTTTGGGAATATTACTTTGTTCGGTTCCTTGAAGATTATATAAAGACGCAAGTCGCCAGCTTCCTAACGCTTTGGAACCGCCATTGTAAGCGAGATTGTTCGATACAATAGGATATTCTTCCTTATGCTGACTCTCCATTTTATAGGACACTTCCTATTTCTTTTTTACTAACGTATTTACATACAATATCACCAGATGCATTCCCTTCAAAATGTAAATAAATCCAATCACCATCAGGTGTAATTACATCTCCCATAAAATCTCCTTTAAAAGTATAATCAGAACAGTTGTGAAAAGGGTAATTCAAATTTTCCAGTAAAGTCTTTAATTCACCTTTATCACATAACCTCCAATAAAATTCAGGACAAAAATATGGATCTTTGTCCGTTTCAGTTCGAAAGAATGAAAAAACAATTACACCCTTACATTCAATTCTATATTCAATGTATGGATGAATTGTGTCGGTAATAAGGATAACGATATTATTACTTTCTACGTCTGTAGTAAAACTGTTAATACAATGATCTTGATAGTTACCAAGTATATTATTCATTTTATTTTCCTTTTATCTTTTGTAAAATCTCTTCTAGCGATTCAACAAAAATACCAGTATTATGATTTGTTGTTGTATTTCCATTGGCATCTAATCTCGGATGATATTTTTTTTCATTCGAACCAATTTTCTCAGGAGCAAGATATCCGACTTCACCATTTGGACGGATAAAGACTTCATAACCATCGGAACGGATATAATGAACATACTTTCCTCTTGTAACGCGTTGTAATTCAAACCCTTCTTCACGTAACAGCATATGGAAAGATGCACGATCACCAGGGTTGGCATGTGAAATAGTGTATACTTTTTTTGAAGTAAATATTTTCGTAGCATTTATTGAACTTACAAATGTCGTTGAAACTTGCGATATTCCAAACGCGGCTTTTTCTCCACGAGTCCATTCGTCCAGGAATTGATTTGTTCCTAGATCATAACCTGTGATAGTTTCTGTTAGTAAATTTGTACCGTTAATATCGCCCACTACTGTTTGTATTAAACCATATCCATTTCCAATAGATTCATCTGAATATCCAAGATTCTTAGAAATATTATAAAAACGTTCACCATTGGCTTCTGTACTTTCCCCGGTTTTTAGCCAAGGAGAAAATTTTGAAAATTTGATATAGGAAAAAAGAGACTCTTTTATTATTGTTTGAATTATTGAAAACAAAACGGTAACAAAAGGAGTCTCTGGATGAGCAACAAGCCGCATGAAGCGAAAATTTGGATCTATACGTTTATTATAGCAATGAGTGAAGCATTGTACAAGCCCAGTCGTCGCTGGTTTCAGAAATTTATTTTTGGGGCCTTGT
>CAYUAP010000186.1:0-7148 GCA_964442735.1 uncultured Planctomycetaceae bacterium
AAAAGTTTGTTTGCCAAAAAACTATCCGTGAAAATCAGTGTTATCCGTGGTTTCTCTTTATATCCGTGGTTTCACTTTATCTTCGTGGTTTCACTTTATCTTCGTGGTTTCACTTTATCTTCGTGAATGATTACGATTCCGAATAGGTAATAAAAGGATTATATACCTATTACACTTTTCTATTCTAACTTTAAAAAAATGCAGGGTCAAGAGGTTGTTGAAATATAAGAGATGTACTTTACGAGGAATTTTTGACCTTGTGTGATTTATCCTGATAAAAATTTGGAGAAAAAAAATGAATAAAAGGGGTTCTTTTTTATTTTTTTTTAAAAAAAGGTAAAAAAAAAGATTTCCCCACTTGATTTTCTTGCACTTTGGGACTATTCTATTAATAGAAATGAGCTGAGGTTTTTTATGTCAGCGTATTGGATTATATTCTGGGTATCACCTTGACCAGCAGGAGTTCCTAAAGACTTTTCTGGCGAATGTTACACTTTTTTAGAAAAAAAGGCAAGTTTTCACCTAAAAAAGTGAACGAATGAAAGTCAAAATAGAACTAACATATAAAAGGAGATATCAGATAAAGGAATCATAAAGGGCAAGGTTTTAATAATACGAAGGGATGATTTTATTATTTTCCTTCGTTCCGAAGAAAGAAAAAAGGAACAATTATGAAAAAAACAGTAAAGTTGGGTTTTACCCTTATTGAGCTTCTGGTGGTCATTTCGATCATTGGATTGCTGGCCGGTATGTTGTTGCCAGCGGTACAATCGGCACGAGAAGCAGCACGAAGAGCGCTATGTATTAATAATCAAAAGAACCTTGCCCTTGCAGCTATTAATTATCAGAGTGCCCGTAATAAATTTCCCCAGTATAATAATGCCCTTCGCGTTGATTGGAGTAACACCTTGAACGGTAAAGCAAATACCCTTGGTGTTAGTTGGCTTCCACCATTGCTTCCCTTTATGGAAGGTACGCAGTATTATGACAATTTGGTTCGTGAGGGTGATACAACTTCCTCCACGCCCGCAATGCCTGCCCTTACAATGCCGTTTTTATTCTGCAAAAGTAAAGGAACGCAGGAAGCTGGTGAAGTATCCTATGTTGCAAACTGTGGATATAACGATGGTTACCATGGAGATCGTAGGGGAAATGACTCCGCTGGAATTGCAAACGTTGGTGATGAGACAAAATTCTATGGGATGTTTACCAATGGTATAGGTGGTTATTCTTCCAGTGGTACATGGAGTGCTCTTCATGCGGATGCTTTGAGTATGGATGATGTTATTGACGGTGGAACAAGTACGATTCTTTTCTCGGAAAACTGCCAAACTGGTTATTATAAAGAAGGTAATTGGCCAACCGAAGAATATAAAGTTGGTTTCTGCTGGTCTCTATCGGGGAATGGTGGTTTCAGTGATTTCAATACAACCACTACTTGTGAAGCCATTGCGGCTCTTGGTCCGGCCCCTTCCGCATATGCTAAAATGGGTCCAATGACAATTGGTCGTTGTGTTCGAGAGCTTTATTATGGAGTTACGGCTACTGCTGGCGACGATGGTACCCGTTTATGGTTGTCTGCTCGTCCTTCTTCCTATCATCCGGGTACAGTCGTTGCTGCTATGGTTGATGGAAGTGTTCGTGTTATCAATGATCAGGTTGATTCTGTTGTTTTTGCAAAAGCCATGGCTCCTTGCGATAAAAAATGCCAGCGTTCTACTGCTGTCAGTACCGGTCTTCTTAACCTGAATGATCTGTCCGACTGATCTTAATGGATTGGTAGCGCGAATTTATTGAGAGCAGAATGGATAATTCCATTTTGTTCCTTGTGGAATGATAATAGTCCATTCACTAATCGGACCAGATTTTTTACAGATCTGGTCCGATTTTTTATTGGTGGTGGTTATGAAATTGGTTTTATTCGCTAAAATGAAGTGTAGAGTGTCTGTTGATTAAATTTGATAACCCATTATCCCCGTAGAGAAGGTAGTACATTGCAAAATTCAGATTCAATTCCGGAAGCAAAAGGAGAGAAACAAGCTAAACGTCGCGCGAGTGCCCAAGACATGGCTACGGCACAGAAGGAAATTTCCGTTAGTGAATTTTTTGCCAAAAACAGGCATCTCCTCGGTTTTGATAATCAGCGTAAAGCTCTTTTAACCACGGTTAAAGAGGCGGTCGATAATTCGCTTGATGCATGTGAAGAGGCAGGTATTATGCCGGAAGTCTGGATTAAGGTTATAGAAACCGGATCATCACGATTCAAGGTTAGTATACAGGATAATGGACCCGGTATAGTCAAAAAGCAGATTCCTTTAATATTTGGAAAACTGTTATATGGTTCGAAATTTCATCGTCTTCGCATGAGTCGGGGACAACAAGGCATTGGGATCAGTGCGGCAGGAATGTACGGTCTTCTGACGACAGGTAAACCGGTAGATATTATTTCCAAGATATCTCCACGGCGGCCTGCCCATTATTATGTGATTCGAATGGATACCAAACTGAACAAACCGGACATCTTGAATGGCAATGGAGAAGGGGAGGAGATTCCCTCCAATGATCAAGGAAGAAAATTTATCGCGGATCAGCAGTTGGAGTGGGTGGAGGTTTCGAGTGGGACCCGGGTTTCTATCGAGTTGGAGGCGAAATATCAACGTGGACGTGGTAGTATAGACGAATATCTTGAAGAGACAGCCATTTCGAATCCACATGTCACCTTTCATTATACAGATCCGGAAGGAAATGAAATACATTACGAACGAGTTGTTCAGGAACTACCCCCGGAGCCGGTTGAGATTAAGCCCCATCCACACGGAATCGAATTGGGACGTCTGCTTAATATGCTTCAGGAGACGTCCGAACTGAATTTACAGCGTTTTTTAATCGAATCGTTCAGTCGTGTTTCCAAAACAATTGCCAAGGAGATATGTGAAAAGGCAGGTATTTCTGTTCGGACCAAGCCCAGGGAGATGGAGCGGACGGACGTGGAGAAATTGTATGAAATAATTGCGGCAACAAAAATACCGGCTCCCTCCACTGAATGTATTATACCGATTGGCGAGGAGAAGATCATCGCGGGACTGCATAAAGTAGTTCCGGGTGATTTTTTTGTAGCGGCAACACGTCCACCGGCAGTATATAGGGGCAATCCTTTTCAGGTGGAGGTTGGTTTGGCATACGGAGGAGGACCATCGACCCAGAAGGTTAGCCGGGAGGCGCTTCGAGAAATGTTGGAAGAAAGTGATGCGCGAACTTTACGTCAGTTTCTGACAGCTTCTTTTGATGGGATTGGGTCAGAGGGTGCCGATAAACTGATAAAGAACGCCAAGGTACGTCCTCGTGTTTCACCAGCCAAATTACTTCCCAAGGAGTTTGAGGCTCTTCTCGATTCCTTAAAGACGCTCAATTTATCAGAAGGACAGACGATGAACGTCTATCGTTATGCCAATCGTGTTCCACTCCAATTTCAGGCTGGTGCCTGCTTGATTACACAGTCGATTGTTCAGATGAACTGGCGTTCCTATGGTCTCCAGCAGACTCGTAATCAGTTGCCGAAGGGGCCGATCACTATTATGGTTCATCTCGCCAGTGTATGGGTTCCATTTACCAGTGAATCGAAGGAAGCCATTGCCGCCTATCCTGAAATTCAGAAGGAAATTCGCCTGGCCCTTCAAATGGTGGGACGTAAATTGGGAATGTACCTCAAACGGCGCGACAAAGTCAAACAGGAAGGAGAGCGCCGTAGTATTTTTGTTCGTTATTTGAATGAAGTTGCAAATGCGTTAGGGGCAATTCGCTCCCAGGACAGCGGTCAAATCTATCTGAACCTGTTCGAACTTGCAAAAAAGAAAACTTCGGTTGCCGATATGAAATTCGATGAAGATGGAAAACCGATTGATTCCAATACGGACTTAATGAAGGATGATGTTGATTTTGGTGAAAATGTGTTGATTGTAAAACCGAATGGTGCGGACGACCTGGAACAAGAAAATATTCCTCCAATGGAATATTCTAATTAAAAATAAAAGGAGTGATAACATGTCTGATTCAATGTATCGTTCGTTTGTTGACGATGCCTATCTTGATGGTTATACATTAGGATATACGGAAGGGTTAATTTTACGTTGTTTAAAAATGCGATTTAAAGAAGTTCCAGATGAACTGGAAAAAAAACTTTCATTTATTCGCACTCTTGATCATCTAAAATTTTTACTGGATCAGGCCTATAAAATCGAATCATTAGATGAATATATTAAAAGACTGGATATATTTGTTCAGATAGAACCAGATACTAATAAATCTGCTGAAGATGATGAAGACGATGAAGATGATGAAGACGATGAAGAAGATGATGATGAAGAAGATGATGAAAATGAAGACACTGATAAAAAGATGTAATTCAAGATTGTTTCGCGTGGAATAAAGAAAAAAGTCATTTACGTATACAAAAGAGTTTCTGATAAAACGTTCAAAACGCATTTTCACGATTAAGATATTTTGAGGATTCAACCTTAAAAGGAAATGATGAAGTTGTTTTAAATTCCTTCATTGGATTTATAATGTAATTCAAAACCATAAAAGGATATTTTATGATTTGAACTACTAAAACAGGATAGCTTCCTTTTTGGGAATATTAAGGTTGTACTTTAAGTTTAAGCACTTTTTTGGGCTTCTTCAATTGCCAGAGTAATACGTTCAAAAGGTTCCAGAGGATCGACAGATGCAAAAAGAGTATCGTAGTCATTCAAAAAGTTTTCCGGATCGATTTTATTTTTAGAAAAAACAAAACGACAGGAATCACGAGTCATTATATCCCATTCTTCTAGTTTTAATTCTGGAATAATTGATATGTAATTTTCCGGCGACTCTGAACTTTTTCCAACGAAAAGAACAGGTACTTTAACAAAAGGTTGTACGGAAAGGACTTCAGGCAGATTGGTGAATACAGCGAATATTTTCGATTTAGTATGGTTAATGAGTGCCTGGGCAATCTGTTCGCCAAACAAAAAAGAATGGAGTGTATTTCCATAAAGTATTTCTTGGGCCCTATTTGGACGAAGTGGAGAGGTGCAATGGAACTCTACAGGCCGTCCTACCTGATTTAAAATCAAATAGCCCCCAATGATCCCTTGTTTTTCATCTCCGGTAATACCGAGAAATCCAAGTTGGAATATGTCCCCGTTTTTTTCTGCCGTCATAGAGCTTCCTGCATTTTCTGGCCTATATCAATTACATTAGGAAATGAATGATCATTCATTTTCAATTACATAACAAAATAACTTCAAGTGTATGTACTGGTCCTGTTTATTATCGCCAGTCTTCTTTTCTTTCTTCATGAAAGGTTGTCCGCAGAACCATTTTTATAGATGAATATAATTCATTAAATACCGTATCCTATAGAGGTTACAGTTTTTTTTCAAATGATTTGAAACCGGACATTCAAGAATACCAACATCTAATACTCAAGGCCGTTTTAAATTCCTTCTTTTCCAAACAGGCGTAATGTCTGTTTGGGAGGAGGTGGACGAGACGTCTGTACTCCCGGAAAAGAAAGTATTGTAGCGTCCTGCAAGTATATAACTAATGAACACTACCAGCATAGACCCTTTTATTATATCAGCTTTTTTACATTACGCCAGAATCTTCCCGATTTCTTTTCATTTTTACATCCACTGAAACGATTAATAATATAATGGAGATAACATTCAGATGATTTATTCATTTTATTAGTATTTTTCATTAAAAATGGGTTAAGCAAGTATAATAGTAATAATTGATATGATATTCTAATTAAAGAAGTTTTACCCCCCTTTTGGGTGGTTGTGAAGGAATGATGTTTTTATTATCTATAAAGAGTGTATCTTTATATAAAACATAATGTTACATCAAAATAAATTGTGTAATATATGCTTGGTACGATATATGTACAATATATATTGCCGATAATTTATTTTTTTGAAGTAATTTACTTAAAGGAGTACAATTTTTTGATTATAATATAACTGTGGAGGTTATTTCTGTATATAGAGATCAAGATACAGATGTCCTGAATCAAGAAGGATAATCAATAATGGTAAAAGGTATTTTATAAAAATGGCAAAAGAACAATTATCCCAAAAGGAGCAAACGTTTTCATATACCTCGCAAGTGAGTGTTGGTCTTGGAGTTAGTACTCCTAATATTTCGACGCAAGGAAATAATTCATCGAATGGCAATGAAACGATAGTAGAGTTACTCAAGGAATTAATTCGAAGTCAGAATCGACAGAATGATATGTTACAGTCTATTGTAAATCAGTTTACAATGGCTCAAAAGCAGAAGGGAATGGAATTAGCGCGTTGGAAACAAGCCAATCCACAATTAGCTTGGTCATGTCATAATGCCGCCGACAAACTATCGAAGGTTCAGATGGAAATCCTTGATTCTATTGTCTTGGAAGTTGATGATAATTATGAAAATTTAATGGATAGTGAATATAGCCTGACCGATTTTCTTGATCGTTATGGACCGCGTTTTGTACATCTTAATGCCATCCTTCAGATTCTGTCTCAATTGGGAAGTACATCAGAAAATACAGAACAAACTATTCTATAATTTCTTCAATTTCCTCAAGTTTAAACGAAAACATGTTGTTGTGTAAACAAAATAGTAACCATTCACGAACGATTTTGGAACCACGGATATCACGGATAAACATAGATAGTCTGTCGTAAAATACAATATTTTACAATAACAAACTGAACATTTTTATCTATAATAAATAATTTATCATATCATAAAAAAGTTTGTTTGCCAAAAAACTATCCGTGAAAATCAGTGTTGTCCGCGATTTCACTTTATATCCGTGAACGGTTACACAAAATAATTGATTTGGTGATAATCCCGGTTTTTCAGTATCGTGCCTGATTGTGAATAGAGTTTTACACGTGACCAACGTCAAGGCGCGGATGAAGATTTGGTGATAATCCCGGTTTCCAGGTATCGTGTCTGATTGTGAATAGAGTTTTACACGTGACCAACGTCAAGGGGCGGATGCAGATTTGGTGATAATCCCGGTTTCCCGGTATCGTGCCTGATTGTGAATAGAGTTTTACACGTGACCAACGTCAAGGGGCGGATGCAGATTTGGTGATAATCCCGGTTTC
>CAYUAP010000187.1:0-6919 GCA_964442735.1 uncultured Planctomycetaceae bacterium
AAACAGGCGTCTCGCCTGTTTTGAAAAATAGATGTTTATAACGACCTTGAGTATAAAATCCTGTCCGTATTCTTTAAATTTATCATATAATCCTGTTGCATTTTACCTATATTAACCACCACCTTTTGAACAGAATCTCTATTTTCATTGTTCCGACATTGTTGGGAATATGGGCTGGAAACCCACCTCTCTGCTTTAATTAAAATTATAGAGATTATCCCAGGCATTGTCAAGGCGCCGTAAAGTTTCCTTCGGATCATATATGGAATAGGTTATTTCTTCATTTTCGTTTACAGGAGGATGAACTTGAACCAGATCCTTCTCTATCAGTTTTCGGATGGCATCATCCACTTCGAAATCGACGTCAATTTTGAATTCCTTTTGTATCCAGGCCTCGGTCAACTCGTCCAATTGCTTTTCCGTCAAGGACTTGTCCTGATGTAAATACATAATATACCAGGCTAACAGAATCTCTTTAACTTCCTGAATCTCCGCCATATCTACTAGTTGATTGATGGCTCCTGTATTATTCGATAGTGTTTGATAATAAAGCGAACTGGATATAATCTGCATATATTTCGTTTTACTATTGAGAAAGCCGAAGAAGCCTTTAATTCCGCTCATAATCAAAACAAAGAGAAAAACCAGAATGAACCAACCGGACAAAACCACCGCTTTAAAGAAAAACCACATTACGATTTTAAAGGCCGAAGGAATTATTCCGGAAGCAACCGTTCCCCCTATTTTCAGACGATCCCAAAAAGGCATTAGAAGACGCCGATTAGGCGCTACTATTTTAAGATTCTCTACCGAAACATCTTTAAATAACTTGACAATGACGTTTCCACCCTTGCTATCGAGATATTGTGCCGTTACAAATACCCGTTTGAATTCTTTTGTCGGGTGAACTTTTGTCTTCCAGAATTTCCATTTCGGTTCCTGGATTACAACGGGCGTTATTCCGCGATAATATACGTAAAACGATTCAAAATCGTCAAGATCAACCTCTACTTCCAGACCGTAATTGGACTGAAGTTTCAAACAGGAATTGAGTTCTTCCTTTTGTAATTGGATAAAATTACACCGTTCCACTAAATTACACAGGAGTGAAATCAATTCGTTTCCTTTTGATTTTCGCTCCTCTTCGGAATACTGTTTGTCCTCAAGAGTATCAAGATCCGGATCAAAAGGGACAAAATCTGCGCGTATATTCAATAATTCTTTATGATAATCAAAATGATATTGATTTTGGAGCATTTCGCAGATCAAGGCAATATTGTCGCGTTCCTCCGACACTAATTGCGGGGTGTTCAAGATATGATACAAGATAACCGGAATTCGGACCGGGATAAAATGTTCACGTTGTTCAAGAAACTGTATTTCTTCATTCATAATAAATCTCCACAAAAATTATTATTCAGAGTTGGAAACGCATATTTAACAACGGATCTGTGGCAGACATCCAAAAATCCCCGACGGAATTATTATCTGTCGGGAATCAATTTTTACCTTTTACCAATATCATTCGGTCCAGGCTTCCAGATAACGAGCCAATTGATGGACATCACTTCCAACGGCGATAGGACGCGCGTAGGCACGTAATTTTTCCATATTTATTAATTGTTCGAAAGTGGGATAGGTCAGTTCCATCATTCCCGCTACGGAAATCATTACACCATTGAGACCTCGTTCGCACAAGGCACGATAGCATCCGACTCCAATTTGACTTCCTAAAATGACGTCATAGGCTGTCGGGGCGTTACAACGAACTTCGTATCCAAACTGAAGTCCAACCACTTTACGATTTTTACCGGTTCGTTTTTTATACTCCTCTACAATCAATCGACTGAGACGACTGCTGTACTTGAGTTGGGATACTGGAAAATGACCAAATGTATCAGGTTTTAACGACCGATATTCGTCTTCCGAGACGCACATCTTGATTTCACTCAATGGCAGATATTCGGCAATACCTTCAGAAATAACGGCGACGAAACTATGAACACCCTTCGCTTCTCGTGCCATAATGACATTGACACACTGATCGACAATCTTCTGAATATCGAATACGGTACGCATTAAAGGCTGACCGTCTTCTCCATTGATAGCGGCTCCGGTTTCCGGATCCAGTGTGATTTCTTTTGTCTGCCATTCCTCGGGAATATCTTCCAAACCTATTACGATACTCGCTTCGCCCGCTATTGCGGCTCCATAGGCCAGCCAAGCTGCTTTTCGGCCCATGACCTGGCAGACATAACCCCCTTTTGCCGCTTCGGAATCTGCCAAAAGACTCCGAAGCTGCTTGGCTAGCATTTCTACCGCTGTAAAGTAGCCAAACGTAAAGGGAATACCTTCATAGTCATTATCGATCGTTTTCGGAAGATGAACAACTTTAATCCGCTTTTTATCGGTCGGAAATTTATCCATAAAGAGCTTGAATTTTGCGGCTGTCGTCAGGGTATCATCGCCTCCTATCGATATGAGTGCGTCTATACCCATCGAAATGAGGGCATTATAGACGTTTAGCATCGGAGCGCTCTTTTCCGGATCTTCAAGATCTGATGGATTTTTCATCATTTTACCAGGGTTGGCTCGTGCTGTCCCAATACAAATTCCCTGCGAGGTTCGAAGTCCTTCCAATTTCATTTTATCGAGTCGAATATAGGCCGTTCCTTCTTCCAGTTTATCGCCTTCTTTGTAATCAACGAGATAGGTATATCCATGCATCATTCCATAAACTTCGATTCCTGCCTGACTAAAACAGGCCGCTGCGCTTCCTATAACGGCATTTGCCGACGGTGCTGGTCCGCCTGAAAATAGAATCGCTACTCTTTTGATATCCGTATTTGACTTTTTAGGACTTGCCAATGGTGTGGTCATGAATGTATCCTTTCCATTATATTATTTCTGTTACATATAACAGGAATCAGTCTGTAAATCCGCAACAGATTTACACAATATAATACTGATAGCCTGTTCCTTCTGTTGAAGTGTACCAAATAGGAGAAAAAACGGAATCCCCCCCATTTTCAAATTCGGATCACTCGGGTATCTTTACAATATTGTCGGGATAATTAATAATTATATTTAAGGAATATGAAACTGGAGAGAGGTTGTGCTAACCTCCCTTTTTCTGATGGAATTCCGAACGGATATTCATAACAGAACCGTTACGGGAAGGAGTGAAAAATGATTGCAAAAGATATGAAACGTGGCGATATTATCGTGAATAACGGTGCGCCCATTATTGTTGAAAATGTTCAGGTTCAGACCCCATCCGCGCGTGGCGCCGCTACTTTATACCGATTTCGTTGCAGAAATCTCATTACGAAGGATAAAGTCGATCTGAAAGTCAAGGGTACCGATAATTTTACCGATGCCGATTTCAAAAAACGTGAAGTTTCTTTTAGTTATGCCGATTCAACCGAAACCTTCTTCATGGATAATGAAAATTATGAAACGTACAGTATTGCCAAGGAAGACGTTGAAGAAGAGATGAAATACCTCAAGGAAGGTCTCGAAGGCATTCGGGCTCTGATTTATGAAGAACGTTGTGTGGCCATTGAGCTTCCGGCAGCCGTGGAAATGACTGTTATTCAATGTGATCCGGCGGCACGTGGTAATTCGGCAACCTCCAGAAACAAACCGGCTACGGTGGAAACAGGTTTAATGGTCATGGTTCCTGAATATCTGGAGCAGGGGGAAGTCATTAAAATCGATACGCGAACGGGTGATTTTCTTGGTCGTGCCAAGGGATAAATTCCTTTTCCTATACAATCATTTAACATTGTGGATGTATTATGGCCAATACGGTTAATGCCCTGGATTTCCTTGCGGCGCCGGACCGCTATCCGGTAAAACCGATTGTCGTTCTACTCGGGGACGAGTCATTTCTTGTCCGGGAATCTTTTCTTCGGATTAAGAAGGCGATACTCGACGAAGAGGACTCCGAATTTTCCTTTACATCGTTTGAGGGACTTAAAACGGATTGGACTACTGTAACCAGGGAGCTTCATACAGTTTCCATGTTCGGTGGCGATCTTCGTCTGATTCGAGTGGAAGACGCGGACGCTGGCCCCAAAAGAGGCGGCTCCAAAAATGGTACTGACGATGACGGAAAAAAATCGGAAATCGGTGGTTCGGTCGAAACGAGTTTTATTGGTCGATATCGAGATCTTTTAATCGATTATATTAAAAAACCGGCCAAGACGGCTGTTCTTCTGCTTCAGTTCAAAACACTTCCGACGACGACTATACTCTATCGTTCCCTGAACGATAATGTCCTTCTAATCGACTGTCGTCCGATTCCAACGCCAAAAATCGCCTCCTGGCTGGCTGGTTGGGCCAAAAAAAACTATCATGTCTCCATGGATTATGATGCCGCGCAACTTCTGGTTGACCGTGTCGGTGACGAATTGGCTCTCCTGGATCAGGAATTGGCCCGATTGGCTCTACTGGTTCCGGGAGGAGGCGTTATTACCACAAACTTTATTTCTGATAAAGTCGGAACCTGGCGAACACAAAAGGTGTGGGACCTCCTTGATGCCGTTCTGCTCGGAAAAACAACATTGGCAATACAATATCTCGAACAGCTTCTAGCAGCGGGGGTTGAGCCGGTTTATATACTGGCTTCCTTCGCTCCTACCCTGCGAAAAATGGCTGCTGCAACTCGACAGTTCTTCCATCTTCAGAAAAATGGAGAACGCCCCAATCTCTCGATTGTCCTCAAAAATGCAGGGTTTAATGCCTGGCAACTCCCTAAAGCAGAGACTCAACTCAAAACACTTGGTTCTCAACGCGCAGACCTCCTTCTCGATTTGCTCCTTCAAACCGACTACGAACTCAAGGGAGAAAGTTCGCTGCCTCCTCGCGTCATTCTCGAACAAATGATTATACGACTTTCCTCAAAAGTCACTCGATAGAAGGGATGGTTATTCTCCCTTCTTTCTTCATTTTTATGAAATTTTTGGTTAATGAAAAAATAACCGATATCAAAAATCCGACTGGAAGGATTATATTCCATTGTAAAGTAGACAATTTGTATTTTTAGCAGGCTCTTGTATTTAGATTATGAAATTTGATTCCTTTATCAATATACCTACTATCAATATTAGATTGATAGTTTTAGGTGTTTTCTAATATACCTTTTGTAAATTTTTCACTATTTTACCTTTTTTCTAAAAAAACACTGTCCTTTTTACGGATTTTGACGATTCCAATAATTGGAGTCTATTAATTGATTGAACTACTTAATGGAGTTGTATTCAATTTTATAAATATATATATTATACAGGCCTGATTTACAGGTAAAGCTTTTTCATGGAGGAATAAAGCATGCGTTTTCAAGGAAACGGACAAAATTCAATTGTTAGTATCATTACCTTTACCGGTAAAAGTCAAATAGGCCGATTACTTAAATTATTAGCCAAGTGCAAAAGATTTGCCATTGGTAGTGCAGTTACAGGGATAATGTTGTTTGGCACCTTGGGGACCGTTGCCAACGCCGTCGATATTAATCTGGATGATCCTATGTTAATTCCTGCCCGCTTCAATAATGGCAATTATGGCGGAAGTGCAATTTATAACACGTTATCGGTATCCGGTTATGGTGAATTGGCGGGGATTTACACTAATTTCAATGTAATGAAATGGGACGGTGGTACTGCTGGTGATTCCAGTATTTCTGGATCTATAACAAATATCACAGGATTTAATTTTAATTACAATAATAATACATTAAATGTAACAAATACAGGCAAGGTTATTGATGTTAATACACTTTCTGCCGCTAATTTAAATAATGCAGGACTTCTGAATAATATTGTTTCGATCACAAGTACTACAGAATTGACCAACTCCGGAACGATGACCGGTATCAATACAATTACAGCGGAGGTTTTATCGAACTCGGCTACAGGAAGTATTGTAACTACTGGTAATATATTGTCAGGAACATCCGCCACGAATGAAGGTTCAATGATTGTTGGTGGGAATATAGAGACTCCGATCTTTTCCAATACGGGTGATGGAACAATGACCGTTATGGGAAATGTCAGTGCGGACACGATTACCAATAATACAAGTGATGTTTTGACAATAAATGGTAATACAACGGCAACAGGAACAACAGGAAGTATTACTAATATGGCGGGAACACTGGACGCAAAATCCAATGTGAACGCCATTTCTTTATCGAATGCTGCTGATATGAATATCAGTGGAAATACCAATGTAACCAATGCCTTGGAAAATACAGGAACATTAGTCGCTTCTGGAACAGTTCAGGCCGGTTCCGTTACCAATAATACGACTGATTCCATGACAACTGGTGATATGACTGTAACCAATCTTTTGGATAACAAGGCCGGAACATTAAGTACAAGGAATCTCGAAGCTGGTTCTATCACAAATGACGCCGTCATGAATGCGGACGGTAAAATTGTTGCAGGAGCTGTTCAGAACAATGCGACTGGTACCATTACGACCAATAATATGGCGTTGACAGGGCTACTCAATAATGAAGGTACCATAAATGTTGCCGGAAATACCGAAACAACCAATGCGGTAACCAACTCTGGTACCATTACCAACGCTGGTAATTTTAAGGCTGATTCTCTGGGGAATAGTAATGAATTGACAATCTCCGGAAATACCGAAGTTACGAATGCGATTACCAATACGGGAACACTGGCCGCAAACGGTACTGTTCAAGCGGGTTCTGTTATCAATAACACCAATGACACCATGACAGTTGGTGGTGATATGACCGTAGTCGGAGCGGTTGATAACCAGTTGGGTACCCTGGACGCCAAGGGAATAACCGCCGGTTCTGTTACCAATGCCGCCACAATGACTGCCGATGGCGATGTCAAGTCTAATGATGTTCTGACGAATAGTGGAAATATGACTATTGCCGGAA
>CAYUAP010000188.1:0-6838 GCA_964442735.1 uncultured Planctomycetaceae bacterium
CGGCAGCTTCATCAGCGGCCTTCTTGGCGGCAGCTTCATCAGCGGCCTTCTTGGCGGCAGCTTCGTCAGCGGCCTTCTTGGCGGCGGCTTCGTCAGCGGCCTTCTTCTTGGCGGCGGCTTCATCGGCAGCCTTCTTGGCAGCAGCTTCATCAGCGGCCTTCTTGGCTGCAGCTTCGTCAGCGGCCTTCTTGGCGGCAGCTTCATCAGCGGCCTTCTTGGCGGCAGCTTCATCAGCGGCCTTCTTGGCAGCGGCTTCATCAGCAGCCTTCTTGGCAGCGGCTTCATCAGCAGCCTTCTTGGCGGCAACTTCATCAGCGGCCTTCTTGGCGGCAGCTTCATCAGCGGCCTTCTTGGCAGCGGCTTCATCAGCAGCCTTGTCTTCTGTTACTTTGACTTCAGCCGGTTTGGTATCAAGATTAAAAGAAAAACCGGAGGATGCTGTTGTTCCTGTTGCAAGAGGCATAGCGGAAGTTGTACCAGCACCAACACCACCGGCAGGTCCTTTAGCCGGAGCTCCGGAAAAAACAGCTTCTTCAATTTCATCAATTTCGATCACTGCAGGTGACTGATCTTCGGGAGCACCTTTATCTTGATCCGCAGTTTTAGGTGTACAGCTACAGAACAGTAATGTTCCGAAGGCCAGTGTTGCAAACAACAAGCTGGACTGGAAGGAAATACGATAACTCTTTTTCATTCTCTGGCTCCTGTTATATCAATGTATACAATGTTAAAGTCTTTGGGAAACAATCAAAGACTCAATATTTAAGATTGATTTTACCATTTTTTGAGAAACTATCAAGAGAAATTGATTTATCTCTATAAATTTTTCAATATTTTTTTGGTCTGGCAGGGAGACGAGGTAAAGTAATAAAGAGAAACCCCTTCATTCTTGGGAATAGAAAGACTAATAAACGGAAGGGAATAACGGTAACATTTAAAAAGTTTTTACTTGGAATTTAAAATGGAATTTTTTCAAAAGTTATCTCAAGACGTTGGAAATGACAACAAAATCAAGTATTTTAATGAAATTCATTAGTATGTTCGGGAATTCATCTTTCAAAAAATTCGATGGAAGTCACCTCAAAAAGAAAAAACAGATCACAATTATTTTTTAGTATAGAGAATAATTGCCTGTTGTTCACAGGGTGGTATGATAAAATCTGTTTTTTTGACTGGTGGTCGGGGAAACGTGGACGTCCTGTTCGCATCTCCGGAAAACGCAAAGTTTTAACCATTTTTTTCATAAAACAGACCTCTTTTGGCCTTGTTTTGTGTTGATATCTTTCCTGTTTTTACCACCAGTCTATAAACGATAGGAACCATTAAACGTTTTCATATTTTCATCCGAAACCGCTATTTTCGGAACGGTTTTTTCAGTGCAGCAACCATAATTTCCTGTCGATTGAACCGCAATTGTCTGGCTTTAACACGATTAAACCCCCAATCTTTTATACGGCGAATGAAATCAGGAATGTTTTCCGCAAAATTCCAATTGAAGAATTTCAGTGTAAACAACAATCCTCGAGCAGCAATATCTGGACGGGTTACAAGTTCTTCAAACGCGTCCAGTGTATAGCCGGGGGCAACATTCATATCGGCAATAAACCATCGTGACTTCCGAAAAAGATTTTTTCGAAGCTGACTAATACGCCCTTGTAAATGTCGGAATTTGGGATTTACCAGGACACGTGAATCCATTAACGCCGGATCAACGCCGAGGACCTCCGCCCCACGAGCCAAGAGTACTTGAGATCCACCACCTGGCGACGCTCCAATATCAACACAACGAGATCCTGGTTCAATAGGAAAACCAGACCAACGAAGTCCTTCTTCAAATTTCAGCCAGGCACGAGATGCCGCGTCTGCTGGAAGATCAAGTGGAAACAGTCCACCCGGATAACGGGAATGATAGTCATTGACTTCATGAAATCCCAGCCACCAGAAATTACCGACACGAACAAGATCAAGACATATTTCATCGATCGAACCCGGAAAATCAGGCCATTCCGTCTGATATCCGGTTCGCTCCCGAAATCGGGCTGGCATAATCTTCCACAATTCCCGATGAAGGAGATAATCTTCCGGTTCCAGACACGGTTCCCAACCATTCGTTCCAGGCTCGGCACGGTCCGGCGTCCAAATATGGAGTCGAAACGTCCGATTCGCATATCGGGACTCCGAAAAATATTCTGTAAAAAGACGCCAAACCTCGTGCATCTGATTATCTGAAGGAGCAGACTTGATCTTGCCGATCCCTTGAATATAGGTTCGCGCAAAAACCGACCGAATTGTCTCCGACTTCGGAACAAATTCCGGGGCTCGTTCATAACGCCAGGTTAAAAATCCCGGCTGTGAATAGGAAAAACGAAAATCGGGACACCGCCGTAATATCTCTTCTTTAAGAACCCGTTCGGCACCCCGTTGGCATGTCATATACAAAAAAGACATCTTTAAATGCTATTTTACCTTAATTGCCTTTATGGTCGTCTCGATTTCGTTGGCCATATTTATGAAATGGGCCTTGGTCTGGGCATCCAATTTTATATTACCATTATCCATAATAGCGGCAATACGTTTTTGTATTCCAAGTAATTCCAACCGTGCCAAATTCGAAAAATCGGGCGATATTGAAGGCATTCCTGTATGATATGAATTCAGTAGTATTAATATACCACCGGAGGAATTCCCGGATAATGCACCGGTTAAGCGGCCTACATAGACCTGCTGTAAATTCCTGCGTACCGAAGAAACTGCCTGCTTCTGGAAATTGTACGTTCCTTTGTCGTTAATACCATCCAATTCGGCAAAAATGGCCTTCGTCATGGATTCGAGCATTTCCGCCGTCGTAAACAATTCTTTGTCATAGGGTGTCTTTAAAAGAGCGTCATCCAAATGACTCAATCGAATGGAAGAAAACAATTCATCCATAATCGCGCCCTGCCAGGATAATATCAATTCATGAACATCCATATCGTAACGGGACGATATTGTCGATCCCCAGTGCCGCCATCGATTCGGTGCTAAATAATTATACAGTCCTGTTGGAATTTTAAAACTATTTACACCAAAAAATTCTTGATTTAAAAATTGCATGGCCATACGCTGTTCCTTCGAAGAGACCAGTTGGAACGGTGGTCGTTCGCCTTGGTCTCCCTTGAAATCACGATTGACGTGGATACCTCCAATATACTTCAGTGCAATTGAGGCCATATTTCCCTGATGTCCCATCAGCATATTGAAACGCGTTGCAAGTTTTCCATAACTCTCGCCCTTCTTGATTACTCGATCATTGAGTCCCGCGAAAATCTCCTTAACCAATTTCATACGAACCTTCGCATATTCCAACGGATCTCGACCCAAATCAAACGTATTAATCAAGGGATCTTCCGTCATATTATAACAATCTTCGTCGGTTGCGTAATTATATTCACGACGACTCTGTTGTTCCGCTATCTTTTTGAGATCTTCGACTTCTGCATCGGTTCCTTTACCGAAATCCCGATATCCATATTCAATAACCCAATAGTCGTAACGACCTAGTTTTGTTGGATAATAATCGCCCTGCGACATGCCCTTCGGCATGATATTGACCGGCATATATTCCATAATCGATCCAGCGTAACCATATTCGGAGGAGGTGGACATTTTATTAATTTCATCCAACGAATAAAGTGTACTCTGTTTGAAATTGTGGCGCAGACCTAATGTATGACCGACTTCATGGGTCGTCATCCATTTGAGTCCTTGATTAATCAATTTCTTTTTCGCTTCTTTTTCCTTTTTAAGTATTTCCGCTTCCTTTTTCGCTTTTTCTTCTTTTATCTGTTCCGGTGTCTTCGGAGTTTCTTCCTTTTTAACTTCCGCTTTTTTAGTATCTTCTACTTTAGGAGGGTCTGCTTTTTTGGCTTCCGGTTTATTACCGGCATCTTTTTTAGCTTCCGGCTTTACCGGTTCTTTTTTAGCTTCCGGTTTATTACCGGCATCTTTTTTGACTTCCGGTTTTACCGGTTCTTTTTTAGCTTCCGGTTTATTACCGGCATCTTTTTTGACTTCCGGCTTTACCGGTTCTTTTTTGGCTTCCGGTTTTGTTGGTTCTTTTTTAGGTTCCTCCTTTTTGACATTTTGAGGAACTTCGGGCTTTTTCTCGTCCTTTTTGGGGTCTTGAACCTTTGGGGGCTCTTTAGCAGTCTGATCTGCGGCAACGGTTTCGTCCACTTGGAAATCACCTAAAAATTCCGGATCGGTGGGGCCATAGAGTTCATACGAGGTCATAACATCGAAAAACGTCATGGCCAATCCCATTTGACTGGAGAAAAAGAGCGATTCATTAATCCGAGGTTTAATCGGAAGATCTTCCATGGTAAAATTATCCAGCGAATAATTCGGATCCAGATTCATATTGTTTGTTTTTTTTGTACGAACAAACGGGCCGGACAATTGCTGAAGAAGTTCCTTGGGACTATAAAGTTCAAATTGGCGGTTCCAGGACTTGATAAATCCGACATCCAAAATAACATCGGCGTCCAAAATTTCACCGTTGATCGGATTGACCCGGCTGGGACCAATCGAAAAACCAAGATTAACGGCGCTCCAACGAATTGTATTATAATTGATATCCTCGGGGTCCCAAGTATCGTTATCTTCTTGTTGACGTACCTCAATGGCGTTATAGTAACCTGCCTTTTCGAACGCTTTATTCCATTCCAAAATACCATCGCGAATCGGTTTCCGATATTCCAGCGGAGTTGTTTTTTCCAACCAGAAAATAATCGGTTTTTTCGCTAGTGAAACTTCAGCGTTACTTTCACTCTTCTTCAGATTCCAACGATTAATATATCGAATGAAATTATTGTCATCTTGATTAACGGAGTAATTTTTAATAACTGTATTGAAATAACCGACACGTTCATCGGCCAGACGGGGCTGATATCCCTCGTTGGGTAGTTTGCTAATGGAATAGTGAACATTAACCGAAACACCTCTAGGATCCATTACGTTTTCGGCTAGAATACTCCGGGATGATGCCGATCCGGAATAGGTGGCGGCAACTTCAAGTTCTGTATTATTGGGGAACCCCTTGATTTTTGCCCAGGAAGAACGATCTCGCGCAAAACTGAAGCCCGGTAGTGCTTTTGAGGAGATCATGGGAAAATCGCTCATAAAAATCGACGTTATATCGACGATATCTCCTCCACCTGGGCCTTTAGCGATAATCGGCAGACTATAGATTATACTGTCTGTAAACGCAATTGAAATCGCTTTAGCTTCCGGGGTACCACTCTTCGCCTGATGTCGGAAATTACGCCGCACAATCTGGATTCGATCTCCATCTTTACGGAATTGCCAGATTAGATCTTCTCCGAAATCCCAAGTCCATCCCGCTAGAAGTGGTGGAGCTCCTATTCCTTTAGCAATCGAAACTATAACAATAAAATCGGTATTTAGATCGGACGAGGTGGCTTCCAAATAGAGACTGTCTTTTTTCCGATGTAACTTCAGGAAACCTGGTATGGCCTGTGCATCGGGGGCTATCTCTTTAAAATCTCGTATTTTCGATTCCGTACTCTTTTCCGGTGAAACGACAGTAACTTGTGGCTTCACCTGGGCGGGCGCAGGTACTGACTGCCATAGTATACTGCCTGTCAATAATAATCCGATCATTAAATAACGGACCATCTGCAAGCTCCTTGTCTTCTTTAATGTTAAAATTCACACCTGTATACAGTTAAAAAGGTGTTTGAAACGTTTTGAAACAGGAGAATTTTCCATGTCATAATAATATAACCAGAATACCCCTTTTATATTTTCATTATTTCTTTACTATTTTAACACCGCAAAATAAAAGATCTACATAAAAAAATGAAAATTGAGAAAAAATCATGAAAATTTTAGAAATAACATGTTAAAAAAGGATCTTCGTTTTGTTATTCGTTTGATATCTGATAATGAATTAGATATATTTTATTAGATACAACTATCATAAAAGTCGTATATTGTCATATTTTTATTTATAAAAAAACTTCCCCAGATCTATTCTTCCGGGGAACAAATAATATTTGTTACAATAGAGACAAACCAGACACACAAATATATAAACAATAGGTATCTATTAATGTTTTAAAAAATATATTTTGTTTACGGTTTGAACGATATATACTGTACGATATTATAAATTCGGCATTTCCCGGGTGCACGAACATCTCGTCCACATCCTCCAATACAGGCGTCGCGCCTGTTTTAAAAAATAGACTTTTATAACGACCTTGAATATTGTTTGAACAATATTGTTTGAACAATATGGTTTAAACCAGGTGTCTCAAACGTTGGGAATTTCAAAACCTTTACGTTGTTTTCGGGCCATAAATGACCTTGCTTGTTCATCATCGACAATGACTTCCTTGACCGAATCCCATTTGATTTTTCGCTGAAGTCGAGCGGCAATTCCACTCAAATGACAGAGATTCGCACACATAATATGGGATTCGACATCGGAAATTGGTTTTGCTCCACTCCGAATACAACGAAGGAAATTGACCTTGTGTTCATGATAGGCGCGATCCTGACCGTGCATGGAGGCAAAATTGTCGAACGGCGTTCCATTGTTCAGGGCCAGATAATCCTCTTCCTTAAACTCCTTGGCAATACCTTCTTCCAGAATCTTGCCCTTAACACGTCCACGACTGACATGGATTCGTCCTTGTGTACCTTCAAACAGTATACCATTTCCATCTTTACTCGAACTACAAACATTCATTACCATACCATTGGCAAAATGATGATAGATATGGGTGTAGCCTCAATTCTACGTTAAATTACGCAAGTATGGCAGTTAAGCGAA